>CAIYCP010000157.1 GCA_903924715.1 uncultured beta proteobacterium | reverse complement strand
GACTTTTTCGATGTCTTGCGGATTGAAGGTCTCTTCTTGGCGCAGCTGAAGCGCCATCGTGACCGCAGGATGGGTACTGCCACAGCAAGCGAATTGTTTGAGCCCCATGCTTGGGCTTAAGACTTCAAGCGGATTGGCCCAGTTCTCAAAAATCAGTTTGGCGTCGTAATTGCCTTTGCCATTGAACGCATTGAAAAAACCTTGATGGTGTTCAAGTGCTTCGGGGTTGGCGTCATAGCCTGCATCGGCCATGAGCGCCGCCAGCAAACCATTGCGCGCGGATTGCCCAACATGAAGCGGCTTGACCATCGTACCGAAATTCGCCTTGATGCCCGAAGCAAAGGAGGCTGCAATGGCCAGAGCAATGGCTTGTTTTTTTGCGCTGAGGCCCAATAGATGGCCGGCAGCGGCGGCGGCACCGAACACACCGAGTGTGGCAGTAGGGTGCCAGCCCTTGTCGTAGTGGTAAAAGTTCACCGCACGTGCCAGGCGGATTTCGGTTTCAATGCCGACGACGTAGGACTGAATCAATTGCAGGCCAGAGGCGCCACGCTCTTCGGCAATCGCCATGAGCGGAGCAACCAACGGGGCGGATTGATGGCCTCCCATTGGCTGACTAAAGTCATCGTAATCCAAGGCGTGCGAAGCCGTGCCATTAATAAAGGTGGCATCTAAGGCCGATGTTTTTTGTGCGGTGCCAAAAATTGTACAAATACCAGGGGCTGAGGCGACCCCAGGGGTACGTAACAGGTTGGTCGTGCATGGCTCGATTGCACCGGCCAGCGTGACACCTAGCGTATCAATGATGGCGGTGCGCGACAACATAATAGCTTGTGGTGTGATGGCCTTCAGATCAAAGGACACAATGCGTTCGGCGATTTGCTCAAGGATCGTTTGAGGGGCGTTTGACTGAGTCATGACTAAATTCCTGTTGATCTAATTGGTGGTAAGTGACTGCGTGGTGTGTTGCTAGTTAGTATCGTCGATTAATACGCGACAGTCGTTTGCATGAAACGATAGTGTAATCGTGTCGCCGGCTTCAAGAAGCTCACGCGAGAACGCGCGCAACTCGGTACCTGCAACGCGGATGAGATGTTCAATATGCTGGCCTAAAAATATGCTGCTGACAACCGTGCCGGTTAAGCGATTAAGGCCTGTGATCGCTTGACCTGGCTCGCGAGCGTCAAGTTGAATGGCTTCTGGACGCAAAAGTGCTACGACAGGCTCTTTATCTAGTTGTTTAGCCTCGGCATTGACCAGCAGCGGGGTTCCATCGGGTAGCGTCCATGTTGTGCCATGCCGCTGCACGTTTAAGAAATTCGCGTTGCCAATAAAGTCTGCGACAAAACGATTAACAGGTTCGTGATAAATCTGTGCTGGCGTGCCGTCTTGCATCGTAAGGCCCGCGTTCATCACGATGATCCGGTCAGACATCGAAAGTGCCTCAGTCTGATCGTGTGTCACGTAAATGGCCGGCACGCGAAGTTCGCGTTGGATGCGACTGATTTCGGCCCGCGTGCGGTCGCGCAGTCTCGCATCTAAGTTTGAGAGCGGTTCGTCAAACAGTAAGACCTGTGGCTTGCCGACAATCGCACGCGCGAGTGCAACGCGCTGCTGCTGGCCGCCCGATAATTCTGAGGGTCGTCTGGCGGCAAGGTGGTTCATTCCGACAATATCAAGCGCCCACTGAACCGCTTCTGCCGTGTCGCGCACGCCTCTTACGGTTAAGGGAAAGGCAACGTTTTGCGCAACGGTGAGATGAGGCCAAACAGCATACGATTGAAAGACCATGCCAAGATTACGTTCGTGAGGTGGCACAAAAACGCCTGAGCTCGCATTTGAAACAACCTGATCATTGATGCGAATTTCACCGCCATCGATGGTGTCTAAACCAGCGATGCCTCGCAGGGTCGTGGTTTTGCCACAGCCGCTTGGTCCTAACAACGTCACGAATTCGCCATCCGCTACATCAAAAGAAATTCCTTTGATGACAGTTGACTGTCCGTAAATCTTGACAAGGTCTCTAACTGAGATGCCCATAAGTTTGCCTATGCATTGCTTGTTTTATCTCTGTCTTGCTCCAGGCATTGCCCAGAGAAGTGCTGACATGATGCCCAACATTAAAATCATGGCCAAAATGGATAAGGCGCTCGCCATGCCCCAGTCCGCTTGTTCGAAGTAAGACCAGATCGATACAGACAGTACCGACGTGGAGGCTGTAAAAATTAAAATCGTTGCAGAGATTTCTCTGAAAAAGGCCATGAAGAGTAAAAAGTAACCACTTTGTAATGACGGTAGGCTCAAGGGCAATACGATTCTCCAAACCCCTGTTTGGCGGCTTGCGCCCGCTGTCCAGGCGGCTTCTTCCAGGCTGCGGTCAAGTTGCACGAAACGCGCGCCCGCCGTTTCCGTTGCATACGGCAAGAAACGCGTGACATACGCCAGTACGATCAAGGTCATGGTGCCATAAAGGGGTAAGGGCAAATAAGCATAAGCCCAGAGCAACCCCAGTCCGAGTACGACGCCTGGCACGCCGAAGGGCAACATCACAAGCATGTCGAGTACGCGATGTCCGGAGGGTTTAAGTCTGACCGTGAAATAACTACACGCGGCGCCAAGCATCACGCCGACCAGCGCACCGCCGCCCGAGACAAGCAAGGTGTTCAAGGTGGCGAGTTGCGTGCCCTCTGATTCCCAGATGCTGATGTAGTTGCGAAAGGTATACGCAGCGGCAAGTGGGTTGCCGGTAAAAAATTTTATTAATGAGGTGTAAAGCAAAATGATCGTCGGCAAAACTAAGCCCATCGAAATATATAAGCCGCAAAAAATATTCACGGGCCAACGCCAAGCGCCCAGTCGGATCGGCGTAATGCGCCCCGCCTTGCCCGTGGTGACCACCGCTTGCCCGCCTCGCGCGAGTCTGCGTTGTAGCAAAATTGCCAATGCAGTAATGGCTGCGAGCGTTAAGCCAATTGCCGCGGCCAACCCATAGGCAGTGGGAGGAAACCGGCACAACAAATAGATTTGAGTGGCTAAGACCGTGACACGACCTGGTATGCCTAGTAAAACCGGGATGCCGAATTGTTCAAGTGACATGACCAAACAAAGCAATGTACTTGAGGCGAGCGCGTACGACAGCATGGGCAAGGTTACGCGCCTGAGCATCGTAAACGCCGAAGCGCCTGAAGTGCGCGCAGCCTCTTCGTAGCTTGGATCCATCCCGAGTACTGGGCCGCGCATGGTTAAGTACACAAAGGGCACTTGGTGAAGCACCATGACTAAAACGATTCCGCTGACACTGTAGATATCAAGATTGGCCTCGATATCAAATATTTCACGCATGAGGTCATTGATCAAGCCGCCTGGCGAACCAATGACAATCCATGCCATGCCTAAAATAAAAGACGGGAAATAAAAGCTTAAACCTAATAAGCCAGTCATCGCGTTGGGCCAGCGAAAATCGGTACGATGAATGATAAGCGCCAGCATCGTACCCAAGATCATTGAAAAAATGGTGGTCAAGCAAGCGACCTGGATAGTGGTGATTAAGGTGTCGATCACTCCAGGTGAAGCTAGATTCGCCCAGTTTTCAAGCGTCCAGTTGCCGGGCTGCCCTGGCGGTGAGTCGCGTAGACTTCCAAGGACGAGCGCCAACACTGGCACGAGCGCCATTAGCGCGACGGCCGCGAAGACTAGGGCGTAGAGTGGGATTAGAAAATTAAAACGATGTTGCGCAATCGTACCCTGCTTGGTCCATCTGTTCATCAATGCTTAACGAATCCCAAAAACTTCACGCCAAGTGTTGATGGCTTGAGTCTGCTGAGCAGAGGAGGAAATGGCGAGCGAGTCGACGACATTAGAAAGAGAGGCAGTGGCAGGAATAAATTTTGGTGGCGTGATGCCGGGGCGAGTGCCTGGCAGACCACCAATCTCTTGTAAAACGACCTGACCGTGCGCCGACATGACCCAGTTTGCGAACAATTTACCCGCATTGATATGAGGGGCCTTTGCAGGCACCATTACATAACCATCGTTAATTGCAGTGCCCGACTTTGGGTATACGAAGCCAATGGGTGCGCCATCCACTAAGCCGGGTTCAAGCGGCAGGTCGGCTAAGGTGCCGACCAGTGCATCGCCACGCAGTACCGCCTGAAAGACCCCAGCAGAGCCTTCAAAAAAACGTACATCGTTGGCTTTAAGTTTTTGAGCTGAATCACTTAAGCCGATGTTGCTCCAGTGTGCGATTAAACCCTGCACTGCGATCGAGCGCCAAGGGGGGTCCATGGCCACTTTACCTTTCCATTTTGGATCCCAGAGATCAGTCCATTCTTTGGGCGCATCAGCTGCTTTGACCCGTTGCTTATTCCAGATGATTACATTGCGAGACGTGTGTACGGCAAACATCTTATTGCCCCGATTGATGTCGGGTTTAAAGGCGCTGAGTTCTGGCGGCGTCCATTCAAGCGCCCAGCCCCCAGTGTCAACACCTTTGAGCATCGTTTCGTCAGGGAAGGTAATCACGACGTCGGCGAGATTACGGCCTGCAGTGAATTCGGTGGCAAAGCGTTCGATGAGTGGCGCACTGCCCAGACGCATTTGTTCCGTTTTGATGCCGGGATAGGTTTTGCGAAACTCAGATAAGAGCTTTTCGATTCCGGAGGGGCGCAGATTGTGATACAGGCTTAGTGTCCCTTCTTTTTTTGCAAGCGCTTCAACGGTTGGCCAGTCAGCCACGGGTTGCGCCCAAACGCTTGTGGCCGGTATCGCGAGGAGTAGAGTGGCCAGGAACGTTGTAATTGTGCGGCGCAATGAAAATGGCTGGCAATGCGTTGTTGTTCGCGAGCGAAGCGCGCGCGCAATGATCTGTGTCATGCCGTCCCCAATGTATTTATTATGTGCGAAGTCATCGCATTGCTGAATTCTTGTTGGTCAGTTTGTGGCGAATGCGCAGGGCAGTCGATTAGGGATAACCCGATATTATGGGTCTCTGCGAATAAGATTCCAAATAGTGGAGTTTGATCTCATTTTTAAAGCTGAAACTGCGAGAAAATGGCTCCTAACAAACTATAGACTATGTTTTTAAAAAAGAGCAGAGAGACACGCGATTGAGCGCTTCGATACCTTCCGGCGAGTTGACCCGCAGCTTTGTGGCTTTGCTGCATGCTTGGCCCGCACGTGACGAAACCCTTGAGCGTCAGTGTCGCCTGCTGCTTTTAGATGGGTTGGCCGTTGCGATGGCGGGTGCTACCGAGCCGGGTCCCGGAATTTTGGCAACACTCGCGCAACGAGATGTGCCCGTGGGGCCTGCGCGGGTAATCGGTAAGGGCTTCTCAACAGGGGTGATTCAAGCGGCGCGAATCAACGGTGCCTCAATGCACGTACTAGATTTTGAACCGATGTGGAACCCGCCCAATCATGCGCTTTCACCGCTGCTGCCAGCCTTACTTGCGATGGCCGAGTTGCTGGAGGTGAATGGCAAAGGACCGCAAGGCCGGTCTCTGCTTCGCGCGCTGGCAAAGGGTGTAGAAGCGCAGGGGCGTCTGCGTCTGGCTTCTGGGCAGATCGAGCCAGGCAAGTTGACGATGCACCCCCCTGGTGCGGTGGGGCCGTTGGCGGCGGCTCTTGCTACTGCAGCTCTGATGGGGTTGACACAAGAGAAGATGCTTGCAGCGGTGAATATCGCTGCTTCGAGGTGTGGCTCGGTTTTGGCCAATGTTGGCACGATGACTAAAGCACTGCATTGCGGGGACGCGGCTGCAAATGGTGTTGAGGCCGCGATGTTGGCGGCTGAAGGATTTACTGCGAATATCGATGCCTTAGGTAGCCCAAGAGGGTGGGGTCCGGCCTTGTTCGGCGCGACGTTTGAACCGCATCACTTGGTTGCGCCGCTGCAGCGCGCACGGGCCTTGTCGCCAGGCCCTGCGTGGAAGCTGTTCCCCTCGCAGTTTGCAACCCACTTCGTGATTACGGCTGCGCTTGAGGCGCGCGCGGCTCACCCCAATATGCAATGGAACACAGAGATCGAGCACATAGAATTGCGCACACCCGTGATGCACTACATTGATCGTCCAAAACCTGAAACTGGCTTAGATGGTAAGTTTTCTTGGCAGTACACAACGGCAGTGGCTTTGCTCGACGGGCAGATTGAGCCTAACAGTTTTACCCAAACGAGGCGCTTTTCAGCTGACGTTGTGGGTTTGCTTGAAAAAATCATACTTAAAACCGACGCTACGATTTCGGGTCGTTTAGATCAGATGCACGTGGAACTGGTCATTCATTTGAAGGATGGCCGTCAGTTGAGCAGTCGTTGTGATGCACCGCTTGGTAGTTGGACACGGCCTGTTGGCCCTGAGCGAATTCGCGCTAAAGCGAGAGGACTCATGACTGAGGGTTACGATGAATCAATCGCCGCTCAAATTGATTCACTTGTGATGGGTTCGGCCGATTTTGCAGTTCGAGAACTACTTGCGTTGACTTGAGCAAACAATATTGCAACAGCATCAGTGTTTAATTTTAAAAAATAACGTGTATTGAGGTCATCGTATGGTTTTAACTTCTTTGAAACACCCCTCAAATTGGCAAGTGGCTGATCTGAATAACGATCAGCGCTGGATTTTTAGAGTCGATGAGCAAGCGCGTCAAGAGATGATTGACGTCGTGTTAAAGGCGGAAGATCCAAACAAGTCATTGTTGGATTATCGACGTGCTGACTTCTCGTTTTCGAAAACGTGGACATTTTTTGCGGCGGCACTTGAAGAGGTCAAGCGTGGTCTGGGGGTTGCGCTGATAAAAGGGTTGCCTCGAGAGGCGTTGACCGCAAAGCAGTTTGAGCTGTTGACGTGGGCTTTGGGCTTGCACGCCGGAGTACCGCGCCCACAAGGTAAAGACACGCATTATATTTCTGCAGTCCGTGATGCGGGGATGACGTATCGCACAGGAACCGGACGAGGCTACTCATCGAATGCTGAGCTTGATTTTCATACTGACTCCTCAGATGTCATTTTTTTAAGTTGTTTTAATCAAGCCATCTCAGGTGGAAAAACCATTGTGAGCAGTTCAATGGCGGGGCATGACGTGATGGCTCGAGAGTATCCAGAACAATTGAAATGGTTGTATGAGCCCATTGCGTTTAGTCGCCAAGGTGAAGGCGCACCCGACGAAGGGCCGTATGTGATGCAGCCCATTTTTTCTCAATGCAACGGCAAATGGTTTGGTCGCTGGAACTGGAACCGTGTACGCAGTGCCCAGAAAATCGAAGGGGCTCCGCAATTGACGGCAGAGCAATATGCAGCACTTGAGCAATATGATCAGGTGGTACGTCGGCCAGAGCTCGCCTATGAAATGTGGCTTGAGCCTGGCGATGTACAAATCGTCAATAGTCATGTCACCCTGCATTCTCGAACTGAGTTCCAAGATCATGAGGATCCGGCGCTGAAACGCTTGTTATATCGTCTTTGGATTGCTCCGCCCGATAGTGATCCGCTGCCGGAGTGCTGGCGTGATTTGTATCGGGCGTGTGAATCAGGCTCGATTCGAGGCGGCATCCGCGGATTTAAATACGACGATCATTGCGCAGCGTTTGAAGCGCGCATGGCGCAAGACTGTGCCATGCGCGCTTAGTGGCCTAAATGAGATTGTGCGTGACGTTAACGTGTACTCGCTAGCTTTTGGCTGATCGCAACGATACGCTGGGCGGCATAAACAATTGGGTAGTCAATAAATTGACCGTCTAATTGAATCGATGATGAACCCGCCGCCTCGGCTGCGGCAAACGCCTCAACAATTTTTGTGGCACGTTCAACTTGTGCAGCGGTTGGTGTAAAGGCTTTATTGACCACTGGAATTTGATCTGGGTGGATGCAGAGTTTGCCTTGAAATCCAAGATCGCGAATCTTGTTTGTTGAGATCTCGAAACCTTCGGCATCTTGCAAATCGACCCAGACGGTATCGATGGGGGGTTCTTTATCGTGTGCACGCGAGAGCAATACAACTTGATTTCGATAAGAAAGAAGTTCGTTTTCGTCGCGCGACCATTTTAAATTTAAATCAAGCGTGAAATCTCCTGCTCCAAAGGCAACGCGTTTGATACGGGCACAGCTTGCAAGGATCTCGCCCAGGTTGGCGATACCTTTGGCAGTTTCAATGATTGGGATGAGGTCAAGGCTACCAAGTGCTAAGCCGCGCTCGCGTTCGAGCTCGGTGATAATCCAGTCTGCTGTTTGGGCTTGGCTTGCGGTTTCTACCTTTGGAAGAATCAAACCATCGACGCCCGGCTGCACCGTTGCAACGAGATCTCCGTAGGCGTAAATCGTCGACATCGGATTGACTCGGATATAACCTAGACAGTTACGGGGTTGCTGCATTGCTTGCACGGCCTTAGGACGACTGGCGACTTTTTCTGAGACGGCACAGGCGTCTTCTAAATCCAGAATGACCGCATCCGCACCTAAGGTAAAGGCTTTTTCTGTGCGTCTCGGATGGTTGGCGGGTGCGAACAAAAATGTTCTAAAAGTCCCCATAGCGTCTTCCTGAAGTTAAATAAGTTGAAGTGTTTGTGTTTGTGTTTGAGGGGCGGTGGTGTTATTCAACCTTTAACTTGATTTGTTTGAGTAGCGCCGCAAAGCCTGCAAGTTCTTTTTTAATCTGGGCAGACATTTCTGCAGGAGAGTTTCCGATGGGTTCGGCACCCGTGCTAAGTAATTGAGCTCTGACTTCAGGAATATTGACGATCTGGGCAACTTTTGCACTGAGCTTATTGACCACATCGCTTGGAGTGCCTGCTGGTGCTAATAAACCAAACCACGTGCCGACATCAAAGCCGGGTAATACAGTTTCATTTAACGTCGGCACGTCGGGCAGGGCGGATGAACGTTTGGCGGTAGTGACGGCAAGCGCGCGCGTTTTTCCGGCAGTGACTTGCGGCAGCCCCGCAGTCACCGTATCGAACATCAATTGCACTTGACCGCTGACGAGGTCAGAGATCGCAGGCGCGCTCCCTTTGTAAGGGATATGTGCGATGTCGACTTGCGCCTGCAGATTGAACATTTCGCCAATCAGGTGATGTGCGGTGCCCGAGCCTGCAGAGCCATAATTCATTTTTCCTGGCTGCGCTTTGGCCAGTGCGATGAATTCTTGAATTGTCTTAGCAGGAATGTTTGCGTTAATCACAACCATGTTGGGGATCATTGCAATGACACTGATCGGTGCAAACGAGCGATCAAAGTCGTAGGGCACATTTTTATAAACGTTTTGTGCAATTGAATGATGTGCGGCGCCCAAGAGCAGGGTGTAGCCATCGGCAGGTGACTTCGCAACTTGGTCGGCACCTAAGACTGCGCCTGCGCCTGGCTTATTTTCAACGATAACCGTTTGACCCCAATCGACGGTCATGCGCTGAGCCACGAGCCGCGCCAAGAAATCGCTTGAACCACCTGGGGCGAACGGGACGACGATTCGAATACTGCGATTCGGAAAACTCGAGGCTGTTTGAGAAAATGCGTTCGTAGCCAAGAGGGTCATTGCGACAAAGAGAAAAAATTTAGACGTTATTTTCATTTTATTTTCCTAAGTGATTGAACAAGCACGTAGTGCAGCACTATCCCTGTTAATCAGGTTTGACATTTGCGTCATCAATGACTTTTTTCCATTTTACCGTTTCAGTACGAATGAGCGCGCCAAGTTTTTCAGGCGAACCTCCTTCGATTTCAAAACCTAGGTTTTTGAGTTTGCCCTGTACGACTGGATCTTGAAGGGCACGATTAAAGGCTTGATTGAGTTTGGCGACGATGGTGGGGGGCGTATTGGCAGGCGCAACGATGGCAAACCAACCAATCAACTCGAAGTCAGCGACGCCCGATTCGGCCATTGTTGGCCAAGCAGGCTGAGCCGCTAACCGCGTCGCAGTTGTCACGGCAAGTGGACGCAACTGACCATTTTGAATCATCTGCGCAGCATCCGGCAGTATGGCAAGCATGAACGTTGTTTGCTGCCCACCGATTAAATCCATGAGTGCAGGCGCGCCGCCTTTATACGGGATATGGGTGACATCCAACCCCATAATGCGTTTATAGAGTTCGACACCTAAATGTGAGGGCGTGCCACTTCCTGAAGAAGCATAGCTTGCGGGAGGGGCCGCTTTCTTAAGATAGGCAGTAAGTTCTTGAACGGTACGTACGTTCAAAGAGGGTGGTACGAGTAAGACGCTTGGAAGCATGGTCGCCAAAATGACAGGCGCAAAGTCTTTCTCTGGATTGAAAGCCAGATTCTTGTAGAGACTAATGTTGGCTGAAAGCGCAGTCGACGTGCCAAGTAAGAGCGTATAGCCGTCGGGATTGGCACGCGCAACGTAAGTCGCGCCAATGTTCGAGCCGGCGCCAGGTTTGTTTTCAATAATGACGGATTGGTTGAGTGTTTCGCCGATGTGTTGACCTAGGGTGCGGGCAAGGATATCGGTCGAGCCCCCGGCGGTGTACGGCACGATGATGCGAACAGCTTTGGCAGGGTAGGCGTTTGTTAACGGGTCTGTTGCGTTTTGAGCCGATGCGCTGGGCGAGCAGAGTATTGGGCTGAGCGTGAGCAGGCATTGAGCGAAGCGCTTGAATAATATGGTCATGAGAGTGTCTCGATTGTTTGATCCGCAACGTCAAAGGCTTAGGATATGTAGCCTTGTCGCTGGTCTTGCTGCAATTGCTCGGGTGCACGCGCCAAGGCGGGGCCAAAACCTGCCCCACCTGGTGTACGCATGCATATTTCATCGCCTGGTTCGATGAGTTGTGGCAGACGACTATTAATGATTTTTCCGTTAATCAATACTTGACCTAAAGCACCATCTTCGCCGCCACCAAAGCCTGGCGCGGCAAACTTCAAGCGTTCTGTTAAGAACATAATGGTAAAGCTACGATCATGGGTGCTGACAAAAGTGATCTCTTCGCCTAAGCCACCCCGATAGGTGCCGGCGCCACCAGAGTTTGGCCGCAGTGCTTTGGTTTTAAAAAATAGTGGTGCATCTCGTTCTGCAATTTCGATTGGCGTACACGAAATATTGCTTGGCCAAGACATGACGGACGAGCCGTCTTTAATCGACGTTGCACCCATGCCGCCATTAAAAAACAGGACGGTTGCGAAGGATTTTCCGTCAGATCGGGTGCCAGCCAGGTTCGCGATCCACAGCGGCGAACCAACGCCAGCCATAATCTTATTTGGTAAGACGGCATATAGCGCACCAAAAATTAAGATCGGAACATAATGGCCCGTGCAGGCGCGCCCACCAACGGCTGCAGGCATTCGAGGGTTTAACAGCGTGCCTTCTGGTGCCAAGGTGGTGATCGGCCTGAAGAGTCCGTCATTATTGGGCAGCTCAGGCAACAAAAGACATTTGATGGCGTATACCGTCATGGCGCGGGTGTAGGCCAGTACGCAATTAATTCCGCGAGGCTGTTGCGGCGAGGTGCCTGCAAAGTCACAAATGATTTGTGAGCCCATGATTCGAACAGTCACGGCATACTCGTAGGGCGTGTCAAAGCCATCAGTTTGCATCTGATATGCATACTCACCATCTGGCAGCGCTTGGATCGCTTGACGCATGGCCGCTTCGCTGCGGGTAAAGACAGCTTGCGCAAGGGCATCAATGCCCGGTAGTTGATACTCACTCAGAAGATCAACGAGACGATTGTCAATGAGTTCGACGGCACCGACTTGGGTCCAAATATCGCCGACGGTTTGCTCGGGCGTTCGGACATTCGTTTTAATCATCAGCAAAAGAGTTTCGTCTACTTGTCCTGCTGCTAAAAAGCGCATCAAGGGGATATGTAAACCTTCTTCGTACAGTTCGCGGGCATCGACTGACCGGATTCGCCCGCCAATATCTGGCACATGGGCTGCTGTCGCTGCAAAGCCGATGAGTTGGTCGCGATGAAAGATTGGTTTGACCAGACTGATATCGTTGAGGTGCCCCGTGCCAATCCAAGGATTATTGGTAATAAAGACATCGCCAGGCCGCATATTCTCTGATCCGAAACGCTCAATAGCGGTTCGGACAGTACTGGGTAAGGTTGCAATAAATGAAGGGATACTGCCACTATTTTCGGCCACTGCGCGGCCCGCTGAGTCGGTGAATACCACAGCAAAATCATTGGCCTCGGTTGAGAGGGTGGAGAAGGATGTGCGAACGATCAACTTGGCAGCTTCGTTCACGATCGATCGCATGCGTGTCCAAAACACCTCTAAAAAAATAGCATCTTGCTCTGGTCGCAGGTTTGGATTGTTTGTGCTTTGAGTCATGATTTACGCTCAGACTGAGAAGAAAGCGATGTTGCTTTTTTGTCGCTAGGGGCTAAGACATCTTCGATGGTGATGATTAGATTGCCGGTTGACGACTGAACGACCAAACCTTTTGGACCCACCACAAGCGTCGAGCTCGCATCTTCGATCAACAGAGGGCCTGATAATGTGAAACCGGCGTGGATATCAGTGCGCTCGAAGACGGGCGTCTTGACGTACTGTCGCAGTTCGTGAAAGTAAACCAGCCGCATTGATTTTGGTTTTGGCGGGTCGCCCGCCGCGAGTGTTGTCGAAACAAACTTCTGAAGCGGCATGGCTTGTGCCGTGACGCGCAGGTTCATCAGTTCGACCGGAACGTCTGGCGGTGTTCGGCCAAACTTTTCTCGGTAAGCGGATTCAAATGCACGAATCAGCTCAGTGCGAATGGCTTGATCACTTGTTGAGTGATTGGCGAGATAAGGGCCGGGAGGCAATGCGACGGTTAAGTTAAAACCTTGACCCACGTAGCGGCCATCTGCGAGTCGGGCGAGGGTGATCGGCCCAAACGATTCGCTGAGCAGTTCAATCGGCATGCGGGCCTGATCTTCGAGCTGAGCGAAGGCGTACTCAATATCGGCAAGCGGATCTGTTGCAAGCTTAACAACGGCTGTGCGTGAGCGATCTGCCCGTGCTGGGGCAACTAATAATCCATAGGCCGACGCAACGCCAGCTGAAGGCGGGCAGAGAATTTTTTTTACGCCAATTTTTTGAGCAACGTAATAGGCATGAAGTGGGCCTCCACCGCCAGTACATAAAAGAATAAAGTCACGCGGATCGCGGCCTCGCTCTGCCACATGAACTCTTGCCGCGCCCGCCATATTTTCAGCAACGATATCGTGGATGCCCCAGGCGACGTCGGTGAGATCGCGTTGCAGTTGAGACGCGAGTGCTTTTAACGAATCTTCGGCGAGGCGTTGATCTATTTTTAAGGTGCCGCCCGCGAAGTAATCGGGATTGAGATACCCCAATATTAGATTTGCGTCCGTGACCGTCGGGGCGACCCCTCCTAAGCCGTAGCAGGCGGGCCCGGGTTCTGAGCCTGCGCTTTGGGGGCCAACTTTAAGCAAGCCCAGTTGGTCTTGGTAGGCGATGCTGCCGCCGCCCGCGCCGATCTCGATGAGATCAATCGTGGTGATCCGCACAGGAAGGCCGCTTCCCTCAGCAAACCGCTTTCTGCGAGCTGCTTCAAATCCGTAGGCGATCGAGGGCTGCGCGCCTTCGACCAGACACAATTTTGCGGTTGTACCCCCCATATCGAAGGCGAGCAGGTTGGCATGCTGGTCTAGGGTACTGAAGTAAGCCGCAGAAATTGCACCTGCAGCGGGACCGGATTCTAGTAAGTCTATGGGGGTACGTTTGGCCTCATCCAAATGAGATAAACCGCCGTTTGAGAGCATCATCAGTACGTCGGCAGGAATCTCTAAGTCACGCAGTCTGGCAGTCAGGGCTTGAAGGTAACGGCTTGCAAGTGGCTTAATGTAGGCGTTGGCGACAGTTGTTGAAATACGTTCAAATTCGCGAATGACGGGAGCAACATCGCTTGAAATTGTGATGTCGAGTTGTGGGAACTCATTGCGCAATAGATCACGTACCATGCCCTCATGTGTGGGTGACGCGTAGGCATGCAGTAGACAAACGGCGAGTGACTCGACACCTTGGTCAATCAAACCTTGTACAGCTAAGCGCACCTCTTGTGGCTCAACCGCTGAGCGCTCATGTCCGAACGCATCCATGCGTGCACTGATTTCAGCCCTCAGTCGTCTTTCGACTAAAGGAGGTGCTGATTCCATTTGCAGATCATAGAGGTCGTACTTTCTTTCGTTACCGATTTCAATGATGTCCTTGAAACCCTGAGTGACTAACAAGCCGGTACACGCACCTTTGCGCTCGATGAGTGCGTTGGTGAATAGTGTGGTTGCGTGCACCACGCGCGTGATACTTTGCGCGGCAATGTGATGCGTCTGCAGCAAGTCTTTGACGCCAATGGCAACACCTTGTGCAGGATCTCCATGCGTTGTTAGGACTTTGAGTGCGTGCTGTTGTCCCGAGGTGTAATCAAGCGCCACGATATCTGTGAAGGTGCCTCCGATATCGATGCCTAGAGCCCAGTCAGCCAAAAAAATCTCCTTTTTGGCTCTTGGCCAATGATTGAATTTGAAGCATACAGCGTAACAATAACGGCTATTTTTGCTCTTTGAATACGCCCATCTCTTCTAAGAGTTCTTGTACAAGATCGAGTCTGAGGCGCGGGTTTTGCATCGTCAGAAGATGCTGTTTTTGCTGTGGGGGTAAATCCAGAAGCTCGGCGCACCGGTTTGCCACCCAGGCGCAGTCGTTCAATTGATACGGTTGAATGATTGGACGTTGGTCAGGTTCGATTCCCTGATCTTCAATCGTACGAATAATTTTGGTCAACGCGTCTGCGGTGGGCAGAAGTTCAGAAGGGATCGGGATGATTTCGTCGGGCTCAATGAGTTCAACCTCGGCTCGCCAAAGCCCGTTGGCTTGAAGTTCGCATTGCAGCACTTTAAAGCGTTGTCCGCCTTGACACCGAAGCATGAATAAACTGGGCTGTACGGCGTCGAAATGAATAATCGTTGCGAGGGTACCTACATCAGAGAATTCGACCCGCTGACCCGCAACCTGTATTTCAGCGCCTTGATCGATGGTCACGATACCGAACGGACTGTTGTCCCGTAAACACTTTTTGGTCATATCGAGATAGCGCACTTCAAAAATCTTGAGCGCTAACATGCCATCCGGGAAAAGAGTGGCTCCGAGCGGGAAAATTGGAATATTAAGCGTCTGCATAAATGTCAAGGTTTTTCGAACTGAATTGATAACGGCTATTGTGCCTGAGATTGACGGCGAGCTAGGCGCCATTTAATATGAATTTCGCCTTTACTAGAGCGGTCTGAAGGGTATTGAATGCTTTCCTACACCTTAAGGCGCGTGCTTTTGACGTTGCCGGTCATGCTATTTGTGGCCTTGTTTGTTTTTGGCTTGTTGAACTTGACACCAGGCGACCCTGCCGTATTGCTGGCGGGTGAAGATGCGACGCCGGCCGATATTGCCCGCATCCGAATGACGCTCGGGTTAGATCAGCCGTTCTTGTTGCGGTTTGGCGACTGGATCTGGAAAGTGTTGCACGGCGATCTTGGCGTCTCGTTGTTTACGGGCTTGCAAGTCAGTCAGATGATCGGGCAGCGGTTGGCTCCGACATTCACCTTGATGATCATGACCCTGATTCTTTCGGTCACGTTGGCCGTACCGTTGGGCGCATTGGCTGCTTGGCGGCATAACAAACTCTATGACCGTAGCATCATGATGATGGCTGTGCTGAGTTTTTCGGTGCCGTCATTTGTGGTGGGGTATTTATTGGCATATGCCTTTGGCTTAGAGCTGCGTTGGTTGCCGGTGCAAGGCTACGTGCCTTTTTCGCAAGGCTTCTGGGCTTCGATCCGAACCTTAATTTTGCCGACCTGCGCACTGGGCAGTGTGTATGTGGCGTTGATCACGCGTATCAGTCGCGCAACGCTGCTTGAGACCTTATCCCAAGACTATATTCGTACCGCGCGTTCAAAAGGCGTGAGTAACAAGGGGATCTTGTTTCGCCACGCCCTCAAGAATGTGGGTGTACCCATTGTGACGGTGGTGGGCAGTGGCGTTGCGCTGTTAATCAGTGGAGCGGTCGTCACAGAAACGGTTTTTTCAATTCCTGGGGTGGGTCGCTTAACGGTCGATGCGATTTTAAGGCGTGACTATCCGATCATTCAGGGGGTCATCTTGATGTTCAGTTTCATGTATGTGCTCGTGAATTTGACGGTTGATCTGCTGTACCGTGTGTTTGACCCGAGGATTAAATACTGATGGGGGGCTTCATTCAAACATTTCGACGTCATCCCACCATTGTGGTGGGTGGGGTGTTGTTGTTTTTATTGTTTTTGATGGCGATCTTTGCGCCTTGGCTTGGCACGATTGATCCGACCGCTTTGTCTCCTATTCATCGTACGCGTGTTCCAAGTGAACGCTTCTGGTTTGGTACTGATTTATTGGGTCGTGATGTGTATTCCAGAGTTGTGTACGGTGCGCGCGTTTCGTTGACTGTTGGCTTTTCGGTGGCCTTGCTGTCTGCGGTCATCGGTACGGTGATTGGTCTGGCAGCTGGGTTTGTTAAATGGATTGACGCTGTCGTGATGCGCATCATGGACGGCTTTATGTCGATCCCAACAATTTTATTGGCCATTGCCTTGATTGCACTGACGCGCGCTTCTTTGCAGAACGTGATCTTGGCTGTCACGATCGCCGAAGTGCCACGTGTGGTGCGCCTGGTTCGTGGCTTGACCCTATCCTTGCGCGAGCAACCTTATGTTGAAGCTGCTGTTGCGGCCGGGGCAGGGCGTTTGCGTATCGTGTGCAAGCATATTTTTCCGAATACGATCGCTGCCTTAACGGTGCAGACCACCTATATCTGTGGCCTGGCGATCCTGGCTGAAGCGAGCTTGTCCTTTATCGGCGCCGGCGTGCCACCCTCGATTCCCTCTTGGGGAAACATCATGGCAGAGGGTCGTGCACTCTGGCAAATTAAACCCCATCTGATCGCGTTTCCGGCTTTGTTTTTATCGATCACGATTTTGTCGATCAATATGCTCGGCGACGGTCTGCGTGATGCCATTGATCCTCGCCTGGCAAAAAGGATTTAAGTCATGACCGCGCAAACATTGACGACACAGCGCCGGGTGCTTGATATTCGCAATTTGTCCGTTTCGTTTGGTCGTGGGACGAACGCCGTGCATGCAGTCAAGGGTTTAAGCCTGCATGTTGATCGGGCAGAGACGCTTGCGATTGTGGGGGAATCAGGCTCGGGTAAATCGGTGACCTCGCTTGCGATCATGCGTCTGGTTGAATTTGGTGGTGGTCAGATTCATCAGGGCGAAATGGTGTTTCATCGTGCGGATGGCTCGCAAGTCGATTTGCGCGCGGCCCCTGAAGAGGCAATGCGTCGTATGCGGGGTGCAGACCTTGGCATGATCTTTCAAGAGCCGATGACCTCACTGAATCCAGTCTTTACGGTGGGTACGCAGATCATCGAGGCGATTCAATTGCATCAGGATTTGAATCACGAGCAGGCGATTGCTGCGGCAAAAAGGATTCTTGATCAAGTGCGGATTTCTGATTCGAGCGCGATTCTAGGGCGCTATCCGCATGAGCTATCGGGCGGAATGCGACAGCGTGTCATGATTGCCATGGCGTTATCGTGTAAGCCTGCACTCTTGATTGCCGATGAGCCGACCACAGCACTTGACGTGACGATTCAGGCGCAGATTTTGCAGCTGATTCGCGAGCTGCAAAAAGAAATGGATATGGGCGTTATTTTTATTACGCATGACATGGGCGTGGTGGCTGAAGTCGCCAACCGGGTGATGGTGATGCGTCATGGCGAGGTCGTTGAAGAAAACGCAGTGATCCCAATTTTTGAACATCCCCAGCATACATATACACAAACGCTTTTGGCTGCGGTGCCTAAGCTCGGCGCGATGCGGGGTACGGATCAGCCGGCGCGTTTTGAGTTGCTGTTGAATCGCGCTGAATCACTCCCTGTGTCACAGCCGCTGCCCAGCCCGGTGGTTGAGTCTCACACGCAGACTGAACGCGTAGTGCTCAGTGTTAAAAATCTTGTCACCCGTTTTGATGTGCGTAGCGGTATCTTTGGTTTTGTTAAAAAACGAATTCATGCGGTTGAACAAGTCAGCTTTGATCTGCACGAAGGTGAGACGTTGTCGTTAGTCGGTGAGTCGGGCTGTGGAAAAACAACCACCGGACGCTCGCTGGTCGGCTTGGCAAAAATTACGACTGGAACGATTGAGTTTGATGGTGCGCGCGTAGATACAACAGACCCGCACTCATTGCGTGCCCTGCGGCGTAATTTGCAGTTTGTGTTTCAGGATCCGTTTGCCTCTTTGAATCCGCGTATGCGGGTGGGCGATTGCATTAAAGAACCTTTGTTGATTCAAGGGCTCGCCCAAGGCGTTGAAGCTGACCGTAAGGTTGCCGAGTTGATGGAGCGCGTCGGTTTAGATGCCGGTATGGCGCAGCGCTGGCCGCACGAGTTTTCTGGCGGCCAACGCCAAAGAATTTGTATTGCGCGTGCTTTATCGGTGAACCCACGGGTATTGATTGCCGATGAATCCGTCTCTGCGCTGGATGTGTCGATTCGTGCGCATATTGTGAATCTGCTGATCGATTTGCAAAAAGATTTAGGCGTG
>CAIYCP010000156.1 GCA_903924715.1 uncultured beta proteobacterium | reverse complement strand
CGCTTTATCCGTGTTTGGAACCTCAACATCAACTTGCATCGTGCGAGAGCTCGTATCGATCGCGCCGGCAGTACGTGCGATACGGCCCTTCACGGCTTTTTCAGGTGCGCTTGCGAGGTAAATTTCAACATCGTCGCCAATGCGCACGAGTGAGGCGCGGTCTTGAGGGACATAGACATAGACGTGCAAGGTATCGGTGTGTGCGATCGTGAACAGAGATTGAGGCGTACCGACGTTACCTGAGTTAACCAGGTCGCCCATGTTGACATTGCGTCGCGTGATCGTGCCATCAAAGGGCGCCACAATGGTGCCAAAGCTTTGTTGGTCGCGTAGCCGCTTCAGTACAGCTTCAGTTTGCCTAAAGAGAGCTGTTTTTTCGTCTAACTCTTGTTGCGAGACCGCATCTTCTGCACGCAGCCGTTTCCAGCGCTCATAGGCTGTTTTGGCTAACTGAAAATTTGCAGTGGCTTCTTCGACCTGCTTATTGACTTCAGGGATGTCAAGAACCGCGAGCGTATCCCCTTTTTTGACTGACTCGCCGATATCTTTAAACCATTTTTGAACATAACCGTTCACACGTGCGTAGATTTGGGCTTCGTTGATACCCAGAAGCGTTCCGGGTAGCGCGAGCCTGGCACTTGCGTTGCTCAGTGTTGTCGAGGGCTTAGCAATAAGAACATTCAGCTTTGTATTCTCTACCGCCCGGGCAGCGAGTACCTCGGCGTTAGAGGCGCGCACGAACAAAGTCTTACCCAGCCCAAGACCCATGATGACGAGCAGGATGAACGTCAGGATTTTGACTTTACGTAGTACGCCTCGTCGATTGAGGTCGTGGTCGGGGCCATGTAAATGAGACTCAGGCAAGAAGCCCTGATGAGCGTGGCGTTGTTCGGTCATGTCAAAGCCTTCTTTTGTTCATGGCGTATCGCCAGCCAGCGATGGAACGTTGCAAAGAGAACTGGCACAAATAGTACGGTGGATACCGTTGCAAACAGTAGGCCACCAATCACTGCTCGGCCCAAGGGTGCGTTTTGCTCTGAGCCTTCACCCAGGCCAATTGCCATCGGGATCATGCCTAGGATCATTGCGAGAGCAGTCATGAGTACAGGCCGCAAACGCGTGGCACCGGCCTCTAGTGCCGCTGAGAGCGGGGGCAGCCCATCTTGCAGGCGTTGCCGTGCAAAAGAGATGACCAACACGCTATTGGCCGTGGCGACCCCCATGGTCATGATCGCACCGGTGAGTGCGGGCACGCTCAGGTTGGTCCCGGTCAAAATCAACATCCAGGCAATACCAGCCAGGGCGGCGATCAACCCGACAATGACAATGAATGGGTCAAGCCACGACTGAAAGTTCACCACAATGAGCAGATAGACCAGAATAATTGCACCAATTAAGCCAACGCCCAACCCTTGGTACGAACTGAGCATGGTCTCAACTTGACCGCGCATGACCAAACGACTGCCTCGGGGTAGCTCGGGTATGGCTTCGTCCATAATGACT
>CAIYCP010000155.1 GCA_903924715.1 uncultured beta proteobacterium | reverse complement strand
CTTCTGTTGCTCAATATCTTGAAGCGGGGCGCCTGATCCCAATTGGTGTACCAAGCCTAAAGCGTTCGGTCGTTTTTCCAAATGTTCCGACTTTTGCTGAAGCGGGCGTGCAAGGCGTCGAGTTAAATTCATGGGTTGGTGTACTTGCGCCAACGAACACGCCTGATGCAATCGTCCGGCAACTCAATGCCGAAATCAACGCAGTGTTGGCCGAGCCTGAAGTCAAGGCACAATTGCAAGGCTACGGCATTATTGCGTCGTCTGGGTCTGCGGCTGACTTCGCCGCTGAAATTAAGCGTGACTTTGATCTGTATGGTCCAGTCACCAAGCAAGCCGGCATCAAGGCCAATTAAATATCATGTCCGTAGCAAATAAGTCCGCAGCGCAAGACACTGCTTTCACGACGCGCCCCGAGATCGTCGGTACCTTTGGCGTCGTAGCGTCGACCCACTGGCTTGCTTCGCAAACCGCAATGGGTATTCTTGAAAAAGGGGGCAACGCCTTTGACGCGGCGGTTGCCGGAGGCTTTGTCTTACAAATTGTTGAGCCGCATTTAAATGGACCCGGCGGTGAAGTGCCGATCATGCTCTGGTCTGAAAAAGAGCAACGCATGCGGGTGCTTTGCGGCCAAGGGCCTGCACCAAAACTGGCGACCTGTGCTTACTTTAAAGCGCTTGGTCTAGAACTCGTGCCAGGCATTGGCTTGCTGCCTGCTACGGTACCTGGGGCGTTTGGTGCCTGGCTGACCCTGCTGCGTGATTACGGCACTATGACGTTGTCTGAAGTGATGGCGCCCGCAATTGCTTATGCGCGTGATGGCTTCCCGATTTTGCCGCGCACGGTGCAGGCGATTTTGGCGGTACAAAGTTTATTTGTGAGCGAATGGAAATCTTCAGCCGATGTGTGGATCCCTCAGGGGCAGGTACCGAAGCCAGGAGAATTATTTCAAAGCCCAGCGATCGCACAGACGTACACGCGCCTGTTGACTGAGGCCGCAGCAGCCGGTGCGGGTGATCGTGTTCGCACGATCGAGGCGGCGCTTGATATTTTTTATCGAGGCTTCGTCGCGCAAGAAATCGATCAGTTTTATACCGAGCAACCAATACGTGATACGACGGGTGAGCGCAACACCGGCCTGCTACGTTACGACGACCTCGCAAACTGGACGCCAACGTATGAAGAGCCACACACCGTTGAGTTTGGCCGTTACACGGTCGCCAAGTGTGGTCCGTGGTCGCAGGGCCCGGTGATGTTGCAGCAACTATCCATTTTGAAACACGCAGGTCTTGAACAGTTTGCGCCTGACTCTGCTGAGTTTGTACATCGAGTGGCTGAGGCCGCAAAACTTGCGATGGCTGATCGCATGGCTTGGTATGGCGACCCTCTATTTGCGAAAATCCCAATGACAGAGTTGCTGTCAGACGGCTATGGCAAAGCACGCTATGAGCGCATCGGAGAATTGAGCGCCAAACTGTTTGAAGCGGGTCAGCCTGGCGGACTGCAAGAGAAGCTGCCTGATCTTGAAGCGGCCGCACGCACGCTAAAAGTGTCAGACACACGCTTCGGTGTCGGTGAGCCAACCTTTGCAGCCTTGCCGCCCGTCAGTGAATGGGCCAAGCGGGAGGTCTTCATTGGTGATACCTGCCACATTGATGTGATCGATGCGCAAGGCAATATGGTCTCTGCCACCCCGTCGGGTGGCTGGTTGTCGTCTAGCCCGGCAATTCCTGCCTTGGGCTTTTCGCTTGGTACGCGTTTGCAAATGACGTGGTTTGATGATGATGTGCCTGGGCAACTGATGCCTGGTAAGCGACCCACTACGACTTTATCGCCTTCAATGGCGCTGCGCGACGGCCAACCTTATATGGTCTTTGGTACGCCGGGCGGTGATCAACAAGATCAATGGAGTACCGAATTCTTTTTGCGCCATGCGGTGTACGGCATGAATCTTCAAGAGGCCATCGAATACCCGGCCTGGCACGTGGATCATTTTCCGATTTCGTTTTGGCCGCGCTCGTTGCGTTACAACCAAATCACCTTAGAGTCACGGTTTCCAGAGGCCACGATACAAGCCCTTCGGCAGGCGGGTCATGAGGTGAAGGTGGGCGCAGAATGGTCTGAGGGACGTATGTCGGCGTGTACGCGCGAACCGGGTTTGAACGGCGGGTTATTGTTACGTGCAGCTGCGAATCCGCGTGGTATGCAAGGTTATGCGGTAGGACGTTAATCATGCTTAAAAAATATCTATTTGTGTTGTGTTTGTCATTGCTGAGCATGGGCTCTTGTTACGCAGCCTGGCCCGACCGTACCATCACACTGATTGTGCCTTGGGCACCTGGCGGCTCGACTGATATTTTGGCGCGTTTGTTGGCAGATTATCTGACCCGCTCGCTCGGTCAAACAGTGATTGTCGATAATAAAGCAGGTGCCTCGGGCAACATTGGTTCAAATCTTGTTGCTAAGGCTAAGCCCGATGGTTACACCTTGCTGGTGGGCTCAATGAGCACGCACGCCATGAATCAAGCGTTATTTGCATCGATGCCTTTTGAGCCGGTCGATGACTTTACGCCGATTTCGTTGGTGGCTTTTGTGACAAACACCTTGGTGATCAATCCTAAGATCCCAGTCAATAACGTCGCCGAATTCATTGCTTACGCCAAGGCTAATCCTAAGAAATTGAATTTCGCTTCGGCTGGTGCGGGTTCAACTAATCACATCAGTGCGGTGCTATTTGAACTTGCCGCGGGCATACAGATGACGCATATCCCTTATAAGGGTGGGGCACCCGCTGTGCTAGACACGGTGACGGGTCAGACAGAAGTGTTGTTCGGTGCCGGCACGCAAACTCTACCGCATGTGAAATCAGGCAAGCTTAAATTACTCGCGGTGACCGAAAGTACCCGTTCACCACAATTGCCCGAGACACCAACGGTGGCCGAGACGTTGCCGGGCTATGAATTGGCTGTTTGGTATGGTGCGTTTGGTCCAAAGGATCTGCCCAAAGACATCACCGAGCGGTTGAACACTGAAATCAATCGTATTGTCGCGTTGCCAGAGGTGCGCTCAAAAATGGCTGCGATCGGTGTAGAAGTGGTGTCCTCAACGCCAGCAAGCTTTGCCAAGACCTTGCAGCAAGATGCCGCCAAGTACACCAAGCTGATCCGCGAGTCGAAAATTACGGCCGAGTGAATAGTAGACGGAATGTTTGCGGCCTCGGCATCATCGACCTGCCGTCTGAGCGGATAGATTGTCTCTGCTTTCCGATTAAAATAACCGATCGGTAATAAAGTAGTCTAAAAATACGACTTTATTAAAAATAATACCGATCGGTAATCTAATGTTGTTTGAGATCTGTTTTCATTATAAAATTACCGATCGGTAAAATGGAGCAGTTCATGATAACTTCAGATCTCAATGTCGGAGTGACAATCACCTCAACGCGTGAGTTGGGTGAGCTTTTGAAACAGTCGAGAAAGAGCGCCGGCGTGACGCAAGCCACACTTTCTGGCTTGGCAAACTGGGGAGGCCGTTTTATCGGAGATGTCGAGAGCGGTAAGCCGACTGTTCGTGCCCAGATGCTGTTTGATCTGATTGGCTGGCTAGGCTTAGAGGTTGTGATTCGAAAAAAACCGGTTTCTAAATGAATCAGACTTTAGCAATGTACATCAACGGTCGTTTGGTCGGTCATTTGTATGACCAGCATCCGCTCGCGTTCGAATACACAAGCGAGTGCCTCAGCGGGTTGTTGTCACCGCAACTGACTCGGGTCATTGCCTTGCAAGCCGGAAAAATCTCGACGCCTGCAGTACATGCTTACTTTGAAAATCTTTTGCCAGAAGGTGACCAGCGGCGAGCACTTGAAGATCAGCATCACGTCACCTCGATCTTTGGCCTGCTGAGCGCTGTAGGTGGCGACACTGCGGGCGCCGTTGTGCTTGAACCGATGCAGTCGCAGGGTGATCGCCCCACCTACCGCAAACACACGTGGGAACAGATCGCCCAAATGATTGCAGGCAATGGTGTGCAAGTCGCATCTGCCAAGGCGTCAGTATCTGGCGCACAGTTCAAAATCCTACTATCGATTGATCAGAAAGATGGGGCGCCACTCTTGCCAGTCGGCTCGACTGCCTCAACGCACATTTTAAAACCAGATATCAAACGCGTCGGTCAAAAAATATGGGCTTCAGCGATTAATGAAACAGTCATGATGCGCGCTGCGAAAAAATGCGACCTGAGAGTCGCTTCGGTAGACTACCAACCAACCGTTCATTCGTGCCTTGTTCAACGCTACGATCGGATCGATGCAGGAGGTTTAGTTCAAAGGCTGAATCAATTTGATCTGTGCCAGTTGCTTGAGACACCCTCCGAAGTGAAATACGAAGCGGATGGGGGCCCAAGTTTCACCCAATGTTATACAAAAATCAAAGCGAGCAGCAGCAATCCGCTAAAAGACTGCGACAGCATGTTGAAGTGGCTATTTTTCAATTTGTATATCGGAAACAACGATACCCATGCTAAAAATTTGTCGATGTTGGTCAGTGAGGATGAGTTTAGGCTGGCGCCTTTCTATGATTTGATGTGCACTTCGGTCTATTCGGGATTTTCAAATAACTTTGCCTTTAAGGTCGGCACTACCTTCAAACCCGGAGAGATGACCGCGTCTGATCTGTCGCAATTGGCCGCATCGCTCGACGTGTCCGACCGATACCTTTTTAAAATAAGCAAAGACATGGCGCAGCTAGTTATTCCTGCCATTGATGAGTCAATCAACGACTTGCAAGATTCTTTCAGCCCAACTGAAAAGTTAATGGCACAGCGCCTAACGCGAGAAGTGTCTAAACTTTGTAAAAAGCGCAGCCAAAAATTTTTGAGCTAACGAACCTAGCGGGATGGCGCGGTATGTGTTTGGGCCGGACGCGGCGGTAGGCGGGTGGCCAGCACAATTCCTGCCACATTTACCACCGCCGCAATCCAGATGGATGACCGGTAGCTATGGCTCCAGTCAAACAGCCAACCGGCTAAGACAGGCAGGCATATCGCGGCGATGCACCAGCCAATATAAAGGCGGCTCGCGACCACGCCAAACTGTGTCGCAGGCCAGTGCATGCCGATACCACCTGCGGCCGAGCCCGAGACAAAGCCGTAGCCCATACCGACCATCGCAAGTGCGATCAAGGCGACGTATGGATTAGGCCATAGCGTGAGCATCAAGGCGCCAGTCAACGACCATATGTGGGCCGCACACATGACTTGTCGAAGACTGAAGCGATCCATCAACCAGCCACCTGTAATGCGCGCGCTCGCGATCATCCCCGTGATAAACGAGGTCGCGCCAACCGCGAATTGAGTGCCGCCACCATAGGACTGCACGATCCCAGCGGCTTGACTCATCACCATCAGGCCCGCAGACGCGGCCAAAAAGAATACGATGGCGATCTTAAAAAATAGGGGCCATTGAATCATGCCCAGGTACATCGCATTTGCATCGGCGTTGCGATCCGTAGCGATAGTCGTACCTGCTGTGACTTTTGGGATGTGGCTTCGTAAGCCGGTCAGCCAGACTGCAACCAAGCCGCTTATAAAAACCACCAGCGCTAGGTTTAACAAAGTCTGACGTAAACCCATTTGTTCAACAGACCAGCCGAGCAAGGGTGCGCCAATCATCGCACCTAAGGGATATAAGCCAACAACATACCCATTGACTAAGCCGCGACGCTTGGTGGGCGCAAGATTAACAATCTGTTGTGCCGTCGTAAACGCCGTGCCTCCACCCAGACCAAAAAGGATGCCATACCCAAGCATGAGCGACCAAAAGCCTTGCGCCTGAGAGGCCAGCGTCAGGCCCAAGGCCCCCGTGACGCAGGTGACAATCAGTACGGCCCCCGTCGACAAACGCGTATAGAGCACCGGCGCGACATTCATTCCTGTTGCGAACATGATGGTTGACAGACCAAACACCATGCCCATATCCGTGCGCGTGAGCGAGAGCATGGCTTCCATGGATTTTAGAAATACACTGAACGCGTAGATCGTGCCAAAGGGTAAGTTCGCAAAGGTGGCAGCTAGGATGAGGCGCATGAACGAGTGTTTATTCTTTTTAATTTTTGATGGTATCAATATAATCTAAATTGTGATTGCCAATTACCCGGGTTGTCTTAAAAAGGATTCCAGTTGAAGTTATATATCGCAAATAAAAATTACTCGTCCTGGTCGCTTAGGCCTTGGGCGTTGTTACAAGCAAAGGGCATTGCCTTCGATGAGGTGTTGGTGCCGTTTGCACTCGGGGGACAGCCCACTACATTTAAAGCGTTCTCGCCAACAAGCAAAGTACCTTGCTTGGAAACGAATGGCCTATTGATTTGGGATTCGCTGGCGATCTGTGAGTATCTTGCTGAGCAATATCCAGGTTGTTGGCCTGTTGATACCGCGGCTCGCGCGTGGGCGCGCAGTGCGGCCGCTGAGATGCACTCGGGGTTTCAGGCGTTGCGTAGCCAATGCCCAATGAACTGTGGGATTCGTGTTGCACTTCAAAAAATCGATGAGACCTTACGCGCTGATGTTGAGCGCATCGATGCCCTATGGCAAGACGGATTGACGAGATTTGGTGGCCCTTACTTAGCCGGCAAAGAGTACGGCATTGTCGATGCGTTTTTTGCACCTGTGATTTTTAGAGTGCAGAGTTATGGACTGCAATTGAGCCAAGCCTCGCAATCGTATGTTGACAGAATGTTGAGTTTGCCGAGTATGCAGCGTTGGTATGCAGAGGCTTTGGCTGAAACCTGGCGTAAGCCTGAATACGAGCAGGCGGCCATCGCGAACGGAAAAATTGTGTACGATTTTAGAGGATGACGTCTTTAGCAGGATTGTGGGTGTGCCGCGCCACGTAGAGGCGCGTATACGTGGCCTGCAACAGCACACTCGTTGTTATTCTGGCTGAATGCCAGCGGCTTTAATCGACTCGCCCCAGCGTTTCGCTTCTGACTTCAAAAAGTCTGCATACTGGGCAACCGTTGACCCTCGTACTTCTGCGCCGGTCGCGGTAATCTTTTTGCGCAGTTCAGGATTTTGTAAAGCCTTATTAATTTCGCCATTTAGTTTGGTAATAATCTCTGGCGACGTATTGGCGGGCGCCATCATGCCCGACCAGGCGCCGAATTCAACACCCGGAAGAATGGTTTCTGACAGCGTTGGTATGTCAGGTATTTGCTCAATGCGTTGAAGGCTACTGACTGCCAGCCCCTTGACTCGATTCTGTTTAACCAGAGGGATAAGTGCGTTGGCGGTACCAAGATAAAACTGCACCTGACCACCTAAAACGTCGGCGAGCGCTGGGGCTTCGCTTCGATAGGGCACATGACTTGCAGTGACTCCCGTGATATTGAGCATTTGTACGGTCGATAAATGCGTGACATTGCCGTTACCAGCCG
>CAIYCP010000154.1 GCA_903924715.1 uncultured beta proteobacterium | reverse complement strand
CGGGTTGGTTCGAAGGCAGTGCCTCGATCACCACCATGGTCAATGACAAGGCGTTTGCGGCATTGCCGCCCGCATATCAGGCCGCGTTTGAAGTCGCCTGTAATGAACAGACGCTTAAAATGCTGGCCAATTACGATGCTAAAAATCCTGAGGCCTTGCGTAAGTTGATCGGTGGTGGCGCTAAGGTGAATCTGTTCTCAAAAGATGTGATGGATGCTACCTATCAAGCCTCACAAGAACTCTGGAAAGAGCTGTCAGAAAAAAATCCAGATTTTGCCGCGATTTTCCCAGAATGGCAGAAGTTTCAGCAAAGTGAAGCCAGTTGGTTCCGCTTGTCTGAGGCAACTCTGGATAACTATACTTTCGCAGCGGTGAATCGCCGTTAATTTTTGTTCGAATCTTGTTTGAATAGAGTGTGAAGTATGGGACATCCAGGTAGCAGCGCGCGTATCAAACCCCAGGGCATTGGGGCGCGCGTGCTGCGCAAAGAAGATCAGCGGCATTTGCAAGGCACCGGAAATTTTGTCGCAGATATGGTGATGCCTGGATTGTCTGAAGTTGCGTTTATGCGCAGCCCCTTGGCGCATGCGCGAATTACCTCGATCGTGATTCCAGAGGCGAGTCAGTCTTCGGTTTTGACGCGCGCGATGTTGACTGATGCTCTGGATATTACGGCAGACTCTTCTTTGCCTACGTATCAGTTGTCCTCACATCCTCCGTTGGCAAGTCAAAAAGTACGTTTTGTTGGTGAGCCGATTGTTATGGGCTATGCGGCAACGCGTGCTGAGGCAGAAGACTTGCTTGAAACGGTGCAAGTTGACTACGAAGATTTGCCTGCCTATGCGGATGTCTTGAGTTCGATGAAAGCGACCGAGCATCTGGTGCACGAGCAATGGAAAGACAATGCCTTTGTGACCATATCCATTGATAAAAATTTTGATGCCCTTGCAGCAAAAGCAGAGGTGGTTGTTCATCGCAAGATGAGTCTGGCGCGTCAGTGCATGGTGCCGCTTGAAGGTAAGGCGGTGCTTGCCTATTGGGATCATCAGGCGAACCAGTTGGTTGTGGTCAGTGCGACGCAAGTCCCCCATTTAATTCGTACGGCGCTTGCTCAGTATCTGCAAATGGATCAAGGCCAAGTCAGGGTGATATCGCCCGATGTTGGCGGTGCGTTTGGTTACAAATGCGTGCTTCAGCAAGAAGAATTGTGCGTGGCCTGGTTGGCTAAAACGTATCGCAAGCCTTTTCGCTATCTGGAAGATCGCCGCGAGCATTTGATTGCAGGTGCGAATACTCGCGAACATCATTACGAAATGACTGCCTACGCAGATCGTCGCGGTCGGTTGTTGGCGCTTGACGCAAAAATTACGATTGATGGTGGTGCCTATTCGGTTTGGCCGTTTACGATTGGAATCGAACCTGGCCAAGCAATCGGTAATTTGCCTGGCCCCTATGCGTTTGATGGGTATCGCTGTGTGACGCAATGCGTTGCCACAAACAAGCCCGGTTTTGTTCCTTATCGGGGTGTCGCGCGTACCGGTGTATGTTTTGCGATGGAACTCATACTCAATGCACTTGCACTTGAAGTCGACCGTGAGCCCTGGGAAATTCGTCTTGAGAATTTAGTACAACCCGAGCAAATGCCGTATATCAATGTGGCGAACAAGCACTTTGATAGTGGTGACTATCCGGCCAGCGTCAGGCGCGCGTTAGAAATGATTAATGTCAAAGCGGTGCGCGCGCGACAACAACAAGGTGAGGCAGACGGACGTTTAATCGGGGTGGGCTTGGCGACCTACACCGAACAATCTGCCCATGGCACTTCGGTGTTTGCGGCCTGGGGCATGCCGATTGTGCCAGGCTTTGATCAGGCGATGGTGCGCATGACGCCCGATGGCGGTCTTGAAATTCGTGTAGGTGTGCATTCGCATGGCCAGGGAATGGAAACGACCTTTTCGCAAATTGCACACGAGGTGTTGGGAATCGATATCGCAAAAATGCGTGTGACGCATGGGGATACGGGTCAGACGCCGTATTCCAGTGGCACCTATGCCTCACGCTCACTGGTGATGTCGGGTGGTGCTGTCTCGCAAGCTTGTCAGAAATTATTGCCGCAAATCTTGAAGATTGGCGCGCACCTGCTGCAAGTTGATACAAGTGTGGTGTCAATTCAAAATGGGTCGGTGCATGGCAGTGATAAGAGTGTTTCGTTAGCCGAGATCGCAAACGCCTGGTATCTGAGCCCGCAGTTGTTACCTAAAGATGTCGATCCTGTAGGTTTAGAGGCGACTGTTGGTTATAAACCTCGCGTGGATACAGGCGCTTTCAGTTACGCCACCCACGTGGCGTTAGTGGCTGTCGATCCTCAGATGGGTGGTATTGAGATTTTGGATTATGTCGTCGTTGAAGATTGTGGTGTGTTGGTCAATCCGATGGTGGTTGAAGGTCAAACGATTGGTGGCGTTGCGCAAGGCATTGGTACCGCGCTCTACGAAGAGATGCGTTATGACGACTTGGCGCAACCGTTAGCTTCAACGCTTGCGGATTATGTGATGCCGGGCGCGACTGAAGTACCCAACATTCGAATAGATCATTTTGAAACGCCCTCGCCACATACCGAATTTGGTGCCAAGGGGATGGGAGAGGGTGGCGCGATTGCGCCGCCTGCCGCGATTTTTGGTGCGGTCAATGATGCGCTACGCCGAGTGGGTGCAACAGAACTGGCCCGCACGCCGCTCACGCCGCGACGGGTGCTTGAGGCGCTTGCACAAACAACGGTTCAACCTTCATGAAAGCCGCACAATTTGAATACGTCAGGCCGGCGACGCTGGTTGAGGCCTTGCAGAAACTTGCGCAGTCTGGTGGGCAAGCCAAGTTGATGGCAGGCAGCCAATCATTAGGGCCGATGCTTAATTTGCGTCTTGCGCGTCCGGCGCAAGTACTTGATGTATCAAACTTAAGTGAATTACGTGACGTGACCCTAACTGAGGGGCGTTTACGCCTAGGTGCCTGCGTCACGCATGCCGAGCTTGAGGATGGTCGTTTTGAAAGACTCAGGGGCCATCCTGTGCAAGAAATGGCTGCACGGATTGCTTATCGCTCAGTGCGTAATCGCGGTACCTTGGGTGGAAGTTTGGCGCACGCGGATCCGGCAGCTGACTGGATTTTGGCTGCGACGGCTCTTGAGGCGCAGGTTGAGGTCTGTGCGGATGAGCAAGCGCCGCGCTTGATCCCAATGCGCGACTTCATGCTGGCGGCATACACCACTGTATTGGCCGAGCACGACATCATTACGGCCTTGCATATCCCACAGATGACGAGTGCGGCCCGCTGGGGTTATTACAAGTTCTGCAGAAAAACGGGTGAGTTTGCCGAGGCCAGTTGTGCAGCCTATTTCGAGCCCGCAACAGGAACGGCACAGATTGTGGTCGGGGCGTTAGACGGTGCGCCGGTTGCGTTGAACGAACTTGCCGCACACGTGGCGCAGTCGGGTGTTTCGGTTGCCTCCG
>CAIYCP010000153.1 GCA_903924715.1 uncultured beta proteobacterium | reverse complement strand
GGCCGAGCAACTGAAAGAGGTCCTTGTACATCTCGCGAGCGCGCTTGAGGCTGCTGGCATCTGCCACTTTGCGTTTGAGAATAGAGACCTGCTTAAATCGGGCTGCTTTGGTAAGCACGTCCACGGCTGCCGCCGGATCCAGGTCAGAGCCCTCTAGCATCAGCTTGATTTCACCGGCCATAAAAAGCCGCGCGACCAGCAATACGGTCTCCCACTCAGGTTTCCAACCCCATGGAATACCCGAAAACCGGTCTACGACATCGGACAAAAGCACGCGGGTTTGGCTGGCCGCTAGGAGCAAATAATCGCGCATCTCTTTAGTGGCGGGCGCGTTGCCTTCTTCGCCATTTAACCCAAGCCCGCCGCCAGCCACGCTGTCGGCCGTGAGCACAGCCTTGATCTCGGCCAGAGGGTCGGCTTGTCGCACTTTGATGTAAGGCAGCTTGCTGTAGGTGTTAGTCACCAAATAGTTCAGTAGCTCGTCCAGGACCTTGTCTGCGGTCGCGGCCTTCACTTGGACCGACTGTCCTAAGGCGTAGAAATCACCTTGGGTCATCAGCGAAGAGAGCTGATAGACCAGCCGCTGGCGGCGTTCGCGGTTCTCGTCCTTGCGATCTGCCAGGATGCGTTTGAGCGACGGTGTCGCTTGGTCTGCTTTGGGGCTGATGATGTATTTTTCGATTTGCAGGTAGAGTGCTAGCTCGATATCCAGGCGCTCGCCCTCAGCCAAGCGCACGATGGCGCGGCCATTGCCTTCACTGCTGCGCATGATGCATTTGTCGCTTTGCAGCTTTTCGTAATCGTCACCCAGCGGGGTGAGCACCTCAAAACTTAGCGCCTGATTAGCTTGCCGCCATGGAGCACCATCCAGCAGGCGGTTGAATTCGTAGTCCGCCTTTGTATCGCGGTGGCGGACCTTGGTTTGGCCGCCCAATATTTCGTCAAACACCAGCTCTGCCAGCTGGCGGGCCTTTTCGGCGGCGGAGACCTCAACGTGACCGATTTCGCGCGCAACGTCCCGCTCTTCATTGGTCAGGAAGAACCACAGATCGCCATTGCGGCTGACCAGGCGCTGTTGTTCTAGACGGTCCAGACTCGCCTGCACTTTCCTTTTTAGTGCCAGCTTGTCAGCATCAATTTCGTCAATGCAGAGCGTCGCCAAGTTGTCGATCGTGGGTTTGAGAATGTCAGGGATGTATCGAATAAGAAACATTGCCCTGAGGAGTTGAGCATCAAACGCCTGCAGCGCCGGGTTGAGCGGCGCTTCGTCAATGGAGCGTTTAGCCATGCCATCAATGAAGCTCTCAATCGACGGGTAAAAGTCGTAGAGGGGAATCAACGCATCGGTGGTCTTTTCCAGGTTACGCACAGCCGCAGACTGGAAAGCATCCAGTAATGATCGCTCACCGCGGGAAAGGTGTTTGCCAGTTGCGCCAACTTTGCGGATAGATTCAAAAATCTTTTGCAGTAGCGTGAACTGGTAAGGAGCGAATGGGTAAAAGGCTGCGAATTCGTCGGCATCCTTGAAACCCTTCAGTGACACAGAGTTACCGACAAACGACAGCTGGTTATTGATGACGTCACTTTTGCCCGCAAAGGCTTTGCGCAATTCAGCTTTAGCGGCATCAGTTTTGGTCAATAAACGCTCGCCAATGACTTCATCAGTGTTGCTGCTGGCCAGTGATAGACGGGTGTGGAAGCGGCCCTGAATCTTTGAAAAGTCTTGGGACCGGGCTTTATTTGCCTCGCCAATAGCAGCATCAATATCTTCCTGACTGGTGACAATGACCCAGGCGCGGCCCTTGCACTGAGTGCCCAGCTGCTCGGTAATGGTTTGCAAGCTCAGCATTAGCTGGGAGTTGGCGCCAATGAACTGGCCAACCTCATCGACCAGAAAGATAACTTTATGGCTGGCTGTTTGTGTCGCCAAATAGTCATTTACGATCTTCGCAAAGCCTTCGATATTGATACTGTAATCGTCGCGTGCGCTATCGAACCAAGTGCCCGCAGACTGGACTGTCATCTTCAGTGATTTGGCCAGAGCCGCAACGATATCGTCACGTAGGAAATCAACTGCATCCCGCTCTTTATTCCAGGCGCTGCCATTTGATTCCGTAAATGCCGCTTTGAATGCCTCATAGGCGCCCTTGGAAACCAAGTAACGTTCCATGTTTGCGATGTGAGGGGCATCGCCCGAGTAACCGAGCTTTTCGTTAAACACACGCAAAAACACCTGCAAGATGGCGTCACGGTCGCCCTTGCTGTCGGCCTTGGCATCGATGTTGAACAAAATGACATCAGCAGTGCCCTTGGTGGCACGTTGGATGTCGCCCATCAACATGATGTCTTTGATTCTTTGCTGATCAAAGAACTGGTTGGCGCGGCGCTTTTCACCGGTCAATGGGTTGTGGGCTTCAAGGTTCTCAAGAAGATAAGACAGTATCTTGATGAAGTGAGACTTACCTGAGCCAAAGAAACCAGATACCCAAACACCCATTCGATCGGTGATGGCTGCATCCTTTGGTCGGTCTATCGCGGAGAGATAGGCATCAAAGAACTTGCCTAAGTAGTCACTGATTTGCTTTGTGACGACATACTCCTCCAGCTCTTGCCAGACGCTGGCTTCATCCACTTGGTCGGCTTTGATAACGCCATTGATGGGGCGATCAATCGGCTTGAGGAATAGTTCTTTGATTTTCATTTTCTTGTTCCTTAGAGACAACTTCTCATGTCGATGATTTGCTCTTACACGTTTTCCGGTATCAACCGGAAGGCGCGGTAGTAGTGATCTTCGGCCAGCGTGTTGAACAGGCGAAGCGAATGTCCGTCGTATTTGCCGGGGAAAAACATCAGCAGTGGCGTATTGCCCATGATGGGGTGCAACGCAGAGAGCAGCGTGTGGGTGCGTAACATGGGGTAAACGGAGCCAACACCTGTCAGGATCAGGAGGTCGAGATTGGCAATGTCGAACTGAGCCGCGATCTTTTGCGCAAGCTTGTCCTCTTTAAGGACTGAACGGAGTGCGGCCAAAGTGCTCTCATCACCTTTGGTCAACTGCATCTCCATCGCTTTTTCCAAGAGGTTTCGCTCTTGCAGTAGATCGGAGACCAGCTCTAATAAATTAACGGTTCCGGCGCGAATGCTCGGCACTTGTTTGCCAAGGGCAGGCAGGACCGTGCCAGTAAAGAAATCGCGCACGTCCATCTCACGCTCAGGTGGATAGTCAAAAATCCAGAACCCGATTTCGTTTCCTAATCCTTTGCTGTCAAGGAAATCGCGCGAAGTAATCCGTGGAATGATTTGATTCAGGCGCTCATCAAGGGTGAGTTTCATTTTGACCGCTCCATGCAATCGAGAGCATAGTTTTCATTCCGATCATG
>CAIYCP010000152.1 GCA_903924715.1 uncultured beta proteobacterium | reverse complement strand
CACTGCTTGACCACCCTGCTGTCGCAAATGTTGCCGTCGTGCCCAAACCCGACCCTGAACGTGGCGCAGTCGTCAAAGCCTTCGTCGTGCTCACCCCGGATTTCTCATCACGCCGACGCGCCGAGTTGACCGCAATCCTGCAAGAGCATGTCCGCGCTCGCTTAGCACCGTACGAGTATCCAAAAGAGATTGAGTATGTTGACACTTTACCCATGACGACCACCGGAAAAATTCAGCGTCGCGTCTTACGTCAACTCGAAATTGGTCGTAGTCAGCGCCAAGCTAAAAAACTGAAACCCTCGTAAAGACGCCTGCGTACCCACCCCTCATGCGCACGCGTTAAACTAGACGTTTTCCTCTGCACTAGGCGCAATCCATTATGGCTATTTATCAACTAGGCGACCTGATTCCGCGTATCGACCCAACGGCCTTCATTTTTGATTCGGCCGATTTAATTGGGGATGTTGTAGTTGGCGCGCATGCGAGTATTTGGGCCAATGTCAGCATCCGTGGTGACAATACCTGTATTGATATTGGTCATCACAGCAATGTTCAAGAAGGTAGCGTCTTGCACTCTGACGCCGGCGTCCCCTTAACGATCGAAAATCATGTCACGATCGGACATCAGGCCATGCTGCACGGTTGCACAATTGGCTCAGGTTCGTTAGTCGGAATGCAAGCCATCGTTTTAAATCGTGCAAAGATCGGACGTAATTGCCTAATCGGCGCAGGGGCCATCATTCCTGAAGGTCGCGAAATTCCAGACGGGAGTTTAGTGATTGGGGTCGGCAAAATTACCCGCACGCTCTCTGAAGAAGAAATCGCCACCATTCGCAATAATATTGAAAACTACGCCAAGCGTGGACAAATGTATCGCCAAAAACTCAAGCGGATCGGTTAATGACCTTTAGTCCAGATTCAACGCGCCAAGATTTGCTTAAAAAATTTTTATCCCAAGACCGCAGTGTAAAAATTGAGTCTGTACGAATTGAGCAAGCATGGCTGTCTGCCCAAGCGCATCAACAGTATCCAGCGCCGGTCACGGCCTTGCTCGGTGAACTGGTGGCCGCGTCAACCTTGCTTGCGGCTAACCTTAAGTTTGATGGCTCACTGTTATTGCAATTGCAGGGCGACGGCGCAATCGCCTTAATGGTGGTTGAGTGTCGCGCTGACCTCAGTATTCGAGCAACGGTCAAAATGCGTGAACGCCCGTTACCCTTGGTACATGACTTGCAGTCCATGCTGAACCCGGGTGGCACTGCAAAATTTATTGTTGTTCTCGACCCGCCCAAACACACCCCGGGACGCCAAGCTTACCAAGGTATCGTGCCACTCGAGGGCGACACTATTGCCCAGGCGCTCGAGCAATACATGCTGCGCTCTGAACAGCTACACACGCGCATCTGGCTAGCAGCTGATGCGTTGCATTGCACGGGTCTGCTCATTCAGCGCCTACCACTGCAGGGTGGCTCTCAACAAGCCGAACTTGATGCTGCGGATGAATCCTGGAATCGAATCCAACACCTTGCACAAACCTTAACGACGCTTGAAATGCTGGGCACCGACCAAGACACCCTCTTGCACCGTTTGTTTTGGGAAGAAACGCTGCACGTCTTCGAACCCACCACCATCACCTGGAAATGCTCTTGCACTCAAGAACGGGTGGCCGACATGCTTAAGATGTTAGGTAAAGCTGAAGTTGATGATATTTTGAAAGAGCAAGGCAAGGTTGAAGTTGCCTGTGAATTCTGCGGCTTGCCTTATGTGTTCGATGCGCTCGACACTGAGGCGCTCTTTCAAAAGGCAACCGTCTTGGGTAGCAAATCGGTTCACTGAACAATCCAAAAACAACGTTTGGTTAACGGCGCGCTAGCTAACCGCTCGCCAAAAACACGCTCAGGTTTTAGCAAGATACTCGACGGCGCTGCGCACGCCTTTTGTCCCAACATCAATACCCAAGCTTTGCATTGCAGCTTCAACGCCCGCCAAGCAGCCTAGAATCATGGCCGGATTCAAATCCCCCAAGTGACCGATTCTGAAGACTCGACCTGCAAAGGGGCCTAAACCACCGGCGATCAGTACTTGAAATTTTTCGCGCGCAGTGCTGCGAATGAGTTCGGGGTCAATCCCTGGGCCCACCAACACTGCAGTCACCGAGGCCGAGCGCGCCTCTGGCACTTGGCACAAAAACTTAACGTGACCCGACTCAGACCACGCCTGAACCGCAGTGTGCACGGCTGAGGCCAACCGCTGATGGCGGGCATGCACTTGTGCCAAACCCTCTTGCTCGATTAGACCGAAGGCCGCTTCGAGGCCAAACAATAGATTCTGAGGGGCCGTGCCACAAAAACGGCTGTATGAAGGGCCCTTACGGCGACGGATCCAATCCCAATAAAACCGTGGGGCGGGATTATTGGCACAGACCTGCATCGCGCGCTCATCGGCTGCACAAAAGCCAACACCGGGCGGGCACATCAAGCCTTTTTGCGAAGCGCCAATCACCGCGTTAACACCCCACTGGTCCATGAAAAATGGGATCGCTCCCAATGAGGCAACAACATCCACCACAAAGAGTGCGGGGTGCTTGGCTGCATCGATTGCTTTTCGTATCGCTGGCATATCACTTGTGGTGCTGCTAGCCGTATCGGTATGCACCGCAAACACCGCAACAATTTCGTGTTTTGTATCCGCACGCAACGTCTGTTCAACCACGTTTGCATCGATCGGTTGCCCTTCGATATAGGGCGTACGCACGACAACAGCCCCCATCGCTTCAGCCATCAGCGCCCAAGAGTCAGAAAAATGTCCTGTGCCTGGGATCAGCACTTTTTGACCAGGTGCCAACAAGTTCACAATCATGGCCTCCCATACGCCATGGCCATTTGCAGCGTATAAAAAGATGTCTGCTTTCGCGGTATTGAGCAAACCTTGCAAACCTCGTTCACAGGCATCGACACAGGCATCAACGCGTGGATCGCCCATATCGATCGGCTGCCTCGTCAAGGCATCGAGCACTGCCTTTGGCACGTTAGATGGCCCGGGTGAATGCAACAAACGAATACCAGGAAAATAAGGAAACGACGCGGCAGACGAATTCATGACTAATCCTTAAAGAAGACCCCAATAGTTTAACCCGCTGTCCGGCTATACGTAATGTTGCGTCTAGACGGCCTTGCCTCCAACACGCAGACTGCAGCGGATGCAACGATTGACTCCCTTTTTTAGGCAAAATGGTACCAGCACCCTCGAGGCCACGTTGTTCGCCATTCCCGTCCTGTTCGTATGCTTGTCGGGTATTGAATTGGTTCAGGTGCATCAGGTCAAACAGCTTGCAGGCTTGGCGCTTCATGAGGCGGGCCGTGCGGCAAGCGTCAATGCCGGTGATGCAACCGCAATCAATCAACGGTTTGCGCAAGCGCTGCTACCGCGCTTCGCCCCTGCAGGCAAGCACTTCAGTACCGCGCAACGTCGAGACGCAACCCTCGCGCGCTACCGTTCAAGCTATGGATTGCCGCTTTGGCAGATAGAGGCGACGCAATTCAAGCCGCGGCGCCTGCAACTAGATTTGATTTACCTACACGAGCCCATGCAACCCTGGCTGCGTCAGTTGCTGAAAATTGGCTCGGCGTGGCAAGACCCAGCGCAAAACCGGGTGGTGACACAAGCCCGCAGAGAGGGATTGATTGCAATCCGCCTGACACACCAGGTTGTGCTACACGGTGATGGGTTAAAGCGTGCGCGTTAGCGTGTTGCTGTCGCAGGCTTCGCCGCAGGGGCAGGTGCCCGATTTGTTTTGGATGAAGGCTTGACTTCAGGAGGTTTAACATCGGGCGGCAAAACCTGTACGAAGAGTTCACCCTGCCGCATCATGCCAAGTTCGGCACGGGCGCGCTCTTCTGCAGCCTCAGTGCCCGTACGCAAATCATCAACTTCAGCGAGCAACGCGACGTTACGCGCACGCAAGCCATCATTAATGGCGCGCTGAGAAGAGACATGCTCTTGCATGTCCCAGACAGTCAACCAACCACCCCGACCCATCCACAAGGGATATTGGATCAGACCAGCTAGCGCAACAAGCACCAACAGCAACAGACGCATACCACCTCGTGTTTGCCTAAAGGGCTGTTAACCACCACTCAGACAAGCCATTCGCGCAAACTTAGCGCAGGTTGTAAAAAGCCTCAAGACCAGGATAACTGGCCACTTCAGCAAGTTCTTCTTCGATTCTGAGCAGCTGATTATACTTAGCCATACGATCTGAACGTGACAACGAACCTGTTTTGATCTGCATGGCGTTGGTTGCCACTGCAATATCGGCAATCGTTGAATCTTCAGTTTCACCAGATCGATGCGAAACGACCGCAGTGTAACCGGCGCGCTTTGCCATTTCAATAGCTGCAAAGGTTTCAGTCAAGGTGCCAATTTGGTTAATTTTGATCAAAATCGAATTCGCCACACCACGCTCGATGCCCTGCTTCAGGATTTTGGTGTTGGTCACAAATAGATCATCACCCACCAACTGAATCTTTTTGCCCAATTGCTCGGTAAGATGTTTCCAGCCATCCCAATCGTTTTCGGCCATGCCGTCTTCAATTGTAATAATCGGATATTTATCGCACCACGTTGCCAAGAGATTGGTCAACTCTTTGGAAGTTAGTGAAATACCGCCCTCACCTTCAAGCGTGTATTTACCGTCGCGATAAAACTCTGACGCGGCGCAATCCAGGCCCAAGGCGATTTGTGTGCCCGGCTCGTAACCCGCGTTTTCGATCGCACGCAAGATCAATTGAATTGCCGCTTCGTGATTGGGCACATTAGGCGCAAAACCACCCTCGTCGCCGACTGCCGTCGACATCCCTTGGTCGTTAATGATCTTTTTCAGGGCATGAAAGGTTTCAGCACCCATTTGCATGGCTTGCCTGAAGCTTTTTGCACCCACCGGCAAAATCATGAGTTCTTGCATATCAAGCGTGTTGTTTGCATGCGCACCGCCATTGATCACATTCATCATGGGTACGGGCATGCTCATCGGTCCGCTGCCGCCGAAATAACGATAGAGCGACAAGCCTGATTCGTCGGCTGCAGCACGTGCGACGGCCATACTCGCCGCTAAAATCGAATTCGCACCTAAGCGTGATTTGCCTTCGGTACCATCAAGTTCAATGAGTGTGCGGTCTAAAAACGTTTGCTCTTGGGCGTCAAGACCCATCAACGCTTCAGAGATTTCAGTGTTCAAATTTTCGACGGCGCGCAATACGCCCTTACCGAGGTAGCGCGAT
>CAIYCP010000151.1 GCA_903924715.1 uncultured beta proteobacterium | reverse complement strand
GTTTGGTGTTTTTGTTGTGAATGGCCTGCTCTCGCTTTTTATGAGCTGGCGCTATCAAATGCCACTGGCCTTCGGCTGGACAATTCCGGGCACTGTTTTAGTGGGCCCCGCGTTGCAGCACTTACCTTTCTCTGCCGTGATTGGCGCGTTTTATGCCACCAGTCTACTGATCCTGTTGCTTGGGCTCAGCGGTTTCGTCAAACGCATCATGTCTGCGTTACCGATGCCGATCGTCATGGGCATGGTCGCAGGTGTGTTTCTTCACTTTGGCTTAGATGTCATACTCGCGCTCGATCGCGATGCCGCGATTGCTGCCCCCATGGTGCTTGTGTTTTTCTTATGCTCTGCTATCCCTGCACTCGGGCGACGGTTGCCACCAGTGATTGCCGCGTTGTTAGTGGGTGCAATCGTGATCGCAATGCTGGGTCGTCTAGACCTTAGCGACTTAGGTGCGCTTGGGGTGGCTCGCCCCATTCTACAAACACCAAGCTGGTCGTGGGCCGCGATGCTAGAGCTAGTCATTCCTTTAACCATCACGGTTTTAGTCGTACAAAATGGCCAGGGTGTCGCGGTGCTTAAGGCGGCAGGACATGAGCCTCCCATCACGATGATTGCGGTTGCTTGCGGCATTGGCTCCGCATTCAGCGCAGCCTTCGGTGCTGTGAGCTCTTGTCTCACCGGCCCGACAAATGCCCTGATTAGTTCGTCTGGCGATAAAACGCGTCACTACACGGGCGGCCTGGCCTTCGGTTGCCTTGCTCTTGTATTCGGCATCCTCGCACCGACCTTTACCAACCTGACTCTGGCAACGCCAAAAGCGTTCATCATGGTGCTGGCTGGGCTCGCCATGCTGCGCGCGTTGCAAAGCGCCTTTGTCACTTCATTTGGTTCGGGTAAATTTACGTTGGGTGCAATGGTGAGCTTGTTGGTTACCGTGGCCGATATCAGTCTCTTTAATATTGGCTCGGCTTTTTGGGGTCTGATCGCCGGATTTGCGGTGTCTTGGTTGATGGAGCGTGGCGACTTTACGTCGTCATAGTCGCGCAATCTCTTCTGCATCAAACCCCGCCGCTAAGCGCGCCTCAATATTGAAGGGCCCTTTGAGTTTTGGTGCACGATAGGTTTTTGCCAACACTTCATACGCCGTCAACGGGTCAAGCCCACGTTGCGCGCACAACCAGCGATACCAATAATTGCCGATCCCAACATGGCCAATTTCATCGCGCAAAATAATATCGATGATGGCTGCACCCGCTGGATCACCCCCGCTGGCCAGTTTGTGGCGCACCGCCGGAGACGCATCCAACCCTCGTGCTTCAAGCGTTCGCGGCACCAGCGCAAGTCTGGCCAACGCGTCGCCCTCGGTGCGCTCAGCCATCTCCCACAAACCATCATGGCCTGAAAAATCACCGTACTGATAGCCCAAGGTTTTCAAATGCTCTTCGAGCAAACGAAAATGTTCACACTCTTCTTGAGCCACCCTTAACCAATCGTAATAAAACTGCGCTGGCATCTTGGCAAAGCGCCAAATCACATCCAACGCAAGATTGATCGCATTAAATTCGATGTGGGCTAAGGCGTGAATTAAGATGGCACGCCCCTCTTGGGTGTGCACACTGCGTAATCCCAATTGCGCCGGAGGTACGACTTCAACCGTCGGTCGACCTGGGATACCTGCTGGTGTTAAAAATTCGCGTTCAGCGTCAAGCGTTGTTTGCGCGTTTAACTGTTCAAGCCACTGCGCTTTCGCTTGCCACGTCTGTTGACACAAGGCCTTGAGCGCAGAGTCTCTAAGCTCCATTTACAACGACTGCCACCAGGTAAACGCCAGCGCGCTGATCGCGCCGCCGGTGAGAATTGTGCGCAGACGAAATACCCAACCCAGCATTAAGTCAGGCATCTTGCTTCTAAGCATGCTGTCCAGCAGCCACTGAAAAGCCAACCCCGCCATCAACATCCGCAAGCCTGTTTCTGGCGTGGTCAGCGTAGCAGACCAGCCCACAAGCGCAGGTACAACGCTCCACACAAACATGGTGTTGCGGGGCGCTCCCGGCGCGGCATGCACGGCCATCCCCCACCATAACGCCCCGACAAAGCTCAAAATAATTGCGCCGTACATGATCAACGCCATCAACGCGAGCAGGGGATCAATGCCCAAATCCACCACAGTCGCTAACGCAAAGCCCCAAAACGGTAACAACCCCAATAGGCCAGGAACCAAAGCTGCCAAAGGTGTGCGTACAGGTTGACTCATTATTTTTGGCTAATCTGGCTTAGGTCTTTTTTGCTTTTTTCTTGGCTTTCTTTTCAGGGACACCCAGCATCGTTTTGCGACAGCTCGGCGCACCGCAGCGACACTCGTATTGCGCCTTGAGCGATTTTGTTAGCTTTTCATCATCAATGATCAAGCCGTAGTCATAATTCAACTCTTCGCCGCGCTTGATCTCGCGCTTGGCCATGATGTAGACGCGCTTGCCACCCTTGCCCTCTGAGCTCTCACAGTTGGGCTCGCAGGCATGGTTAATCCAACGCGCATCGTTTCCCTGATCATTTCCGTCAATCACTTTGCCCGAACTCAGCGAGAAGAAAAAGGTATGAAAAGGATCATCGGGATTCGTCGGGTGACGACGATCTGCCTCTTTTGCGCTAATGGTTGCGCCGGCGTACTCAATCACTCGGGTGCCTTCTGGGATTTTGCGTGCCGCAAAAACACCATTGCCATGTACTTTGGATTGTCGAACGATATGCCAGGGTT
>CAIYCP010000150.1 GCA_903924715.1 uncultured beta proteobacterium | reverse complement strand
TGTATTTGCCTCGATTGTTGGTGGAACGCTGCGCATCATGAATGTGCAGCCAGATGCAGCATTTGAGTCAGCGGTTGTGGCCGCAAGCGGAGGCGTTCGATGACGCGCTCTGTTCTGCTCGATGCACAGGTTTCGATGGGTAACGTGATCGCACTATTACGGGCTCGGGCTGAGTGTGGGGCTCATTTGTATTTAGATTCGCGTGTGGTGGATCAGGGCGATGTATTCGTTGCATGCCCGGGTTTGAAAAACGATGGTAGAGACTACATTGCAACTGCGATTGGTCGGGGTGCAGCAGCAGTATTAATGCACGTTGAGTCCGTTGAGCAATGGCAGGCCGCCGATTACGTGGTACCGGTGCTAGGGGTCCTTGGGCTTAAAGAACGGCTGGGTGAAATTGCGGATCTTTGGTATGACCAGCCCTCTGCGCATTTGACGATCATGGCGGTGACGGGTACCAACGGTAAAACCAGTTGTGTGCAGTGGTTGACAGATGCATTGCAGTTCGCGGGCTACGCAGCAGGTGCCTTGGGTACCTTGGGAATCCGGCTTCCAAATGGTGTGATCCGCGCCGGTGACTTGACAACGCCTGATGTGATTTCGGTTCATCGCAGCCTGGCTGTGCTGCGCGAGGAAGGGGCGCAGTATGTGGCCCTAGAGGCATCGTCGATTGGTCTAGACCAAGGTCGCCTAAACGGCGTGCGAATATTTGCTGCCGGGTTTACGAACTTATCGCGTGATCATCTCGATTACCATCACACAATACACGCCTATGCGCAGGCCAAGGCGCGGCTATTTACCTGGCCAAATTTGAAGATAGCTGTTCTAAATGCCGACGATGCGGTGAGTGCGAGCTTCGCCAAACTTTCGACTTGCCCGCAGATCATGTACAAGATTGGCGTTGATTCAGAAGCGGGTGCTGAGGTGCTCGAAGCCGCTTTTGCGTCAGAATCTACAGGCACTGCACGTTGGACCTTGCGTGATCACAATGAACAGGCGCTCGTGCATACCAGTTTGTTTGGTCGACATAATGTATCAAATCTTTTATGCGTAGCGGGTTTACTTAGAGCACTCGGTTGGTCGTTGGCCAACATTGCAACGAGTTTTGCGACGCTCAAGCCGGTTGCAGGTCGACTTGAATCTGTCCAGTCGATCCTGACCGAGGTCAGCGTACCGTCGGTACTAGTTGATTATGCGCACACGCCAGACGCGTTATTGCGTTCCCTTGAAGTCGCAAAAGAGCTGGCGCAGGTGCGCGAGGGTAAAGTCTGGTGCGTTTTTGGTTGTGGTGGTAATCGCGATGTGGGTAAGCGCCCCGTGATGGGTGAAATTGCGCAACGCTTAGCTGATCGCGTACTTGTGACAAGCGATAATCCGCGCGATGAAAATCCTCATGCAATCATTGCCGATATTGTTGCAGGCTTGCCAGGATCGAGTGCGAATGTGACGATTGAGCCTGACCGCGCTCAGGCTATTTTGAATGCCGTTCTAAGCGCGGCTGCAAATGATGTTGTCTTGATCGCGGGTAAAGGTCACGAAACCTACCAAGAGGTCTGCGGTACACGCGAGCGCTTTGATGACCGCCAATGGGTGCAGGCTGCGTTTTTGCTAAAACAAGGCCGTACGATTCATACGGATTCGCGTCGCCTTGAAGCCGGCAACGTTTTCTTGGCGCTCAAGGGTGAACACTTCGATGGCCATGACTATCTCGGACAAATTCAGTCGGTCGGGGCATGTGCCGCAATTGTGGATATCGCCCAACCAGTGTCAGGTTTGGCGCAAGTCGAACTAGGCGATACGCGTGCGGCACTCTTGCAGCTTGGGCGTGCTTGGCGTCGGCAATTTACGATCCCGATGATTGCAGTGACGGGTAGCAACGGCAAGACAACGACCAAAGAGATGATTGCTTCGATCTTAGCTGCATGGCTTGGCGAAACCAACCGCTTGGCGACGGTCGGTAATTTGAATAACGAATTAGGTGTCCCGCTGACGCTGTTGCGTCTACGTTCCGAGCATCGGGCTGCGGTTATTGAGCTTGGAATGAATCATCCCGGAGAAATTGCGGTGTTGGCGCATGTGACGGAGCCTACCGTGGCGCTGGTCAACAACGCCCAACGCGAGCATCAAGAGTTCATGGTGAGCGTTGAGGCCGTTGCGCGTGAGAACGCTGCGGTCTATGACGCACTGATGCCCAGTGGAATCAAGGTGTTTCCTTTTGGCGATACGTTTTCAGATCTGTGGCTACAGCTTGCTGCAGAGCAGCCCAGTATGCGGTTTGGCTTGAATGAACAAGCAGAAGTTTGGGCAAGTCATATTCAAGCGGACGTATTAGGTACCACCTTTGTAGTGCACACCCCGATC
>CAIYCP010000149.1 GCA_903924715.1 uncultured beta proteobacterium | reverse complement strand
TCAAAATTTTCAAATTCGAACTTCAAGTTTGGATTTTGCCGTGCGAGTGCTTCAAGTACTTTTTGACCTTCTGGAACGACTTCCTTGCCAATGCCGTCACCAGGGATGGTGGCGATGCGATACGTTTTCATGCTGGATTCCTGATGACAAATATGATCAATAAAAAAGTGTGGCTTATTCGCCGCCGCCTTCATAGCGTTTGCCGCGCGCCAGTAACTCGGGTGTGCCAATTAGGCCGTTTAAGCCATCAAAGTCGAACATTTTGTCACGAAAGCCGTCGGTGCTACCGGTTGCTTTTAATTCGGCAAAATAGGTTTGTAAGGTTTTTGCGACCGAACGTACCGTTCCACCCGGGAAAATTGCGATTGAGTAGCCCAGCGCTTGCAACGCCGCGGTCGACTTCACGGGTGTCTTCCCGCCTTCAACCATGTTGGCTAACAAAGGTGCTCGACCCTTGAAGCGCTCGTTCACGATGCGCATTTGCTCGTCGCTGCGTACGGCCTCGATGAATAGAATATCTGCGCCTGCGAGTAGGTACTGTTCAGCGCGCTCGAGTGCTTGTTCAAAGCCTTCAACAGCCACTGCATCGGTGCGCGCCATAATTAATGTGTCGGCACTATGTCTTGAGTTGACTGCTGCTTTGATCTTGCCCACCATTTCGGCTGTCGAGACAACCGTTTTTCCATCAAGATGACCACAACGCTTTGGAAAACTCTGATCTTCAAGCTGAATCACGTTTGCACCATTGCGCTCGAAGCCGCGTACCGTGCGTTCAGTGTTTAACGCATTGCCAAAGCCCGTGTCCGCATCCACGATAATAGGCAGTTGAATCCGATCACGCATTTCTACAATTTTTTCATTTACCTCGGTAAAAGTGGTGAGACCAACGTCGGAGCGGCCGAGCGTGGTGTAAGCCACTGAAGCACCTGATATATAAATCGCCTCAAACCCAGCTTGCTCTGCCATTAAAGCAGAGAGGGCGTCATACACCCCAGGCGCTAATAAAATTTCTGGCTGCTGCAAACGTGCTTTCAGATTGATCATCATCGTGTCTCTCATTTTTATAAATCTGTTTGTTAAGGGATGAAGGCGTTTGCGGGCTCTTCGAACCAGTTTCGATTCTTGCGAAGCCGTTGAGTCATGGCGAAGGCGTAGGGTGCGGCCTCAAGCAGAATCTCTAGCTGCGCATCGTTAAGTTTAAGCCCCGCGTTTTTTGCCATACGGGTTGCCAGCTCACGGGTACTCGCATCGCAGCCCGACGTGTTTGGTGTGAGGTCGGGGGCGGTGAGCGTAGGTGCTGGTTTTCCTGGCACGAGCGCGGGCCGTTTTGCACGCAAACCGGCTGCAAGCTCAAAGGTATGCCCTGCGCGTAACACTAAAGCATCGGCCTGAGGTGCGCCGACCAGTTGTAATCCCATCGGTAGGCCGATGGTGTTGAAACCGCAACAGACCGAGAGTGCAGGGCCACCTGAAACGTTGGCGAACACTTGCGAGCTTCCACGTTGCCAGAAGGTAATCGGGCGATGTGCGGTGATGGGCGAAGCAGGGCCGAATGTTGGCATCAAGAGCAAATCAAATTTTTCGTATACAGGTTGTAACTCGTTGAGCATTCGGCGATGTTCACGCGTGGCTGCAACGTAGTCAACTGATTGAAACAGCGAGGCGGGCAGGATTCGGCTTAAAAAGTCGTGTCCAAAATCGCTGGGTCTGCTAATGAGATTATTCTGATGCACAGCAAAGATTTCAGTTTCGGCGATGACAACCTTCACATCCATGTAGTCTTGCATCGAACGTACACGGCAGTCTGAAACCTGAGCGCCGAGTTGTTTGAACGTTTCAATGGCTTGTTCAAGCGCCAGTTTGTGCTCAGGGTTGGCGATGATCTCTTCTTCCCACCAATGACGCAAAACGCCGATGCGTAGACCTTTGACGCCGCCGGTCAGTTGCGTTTTGTAATCTGGAATAGGCTGTGTAAAACTGTTGCCGTCTTGCGGATCGTGTCCTGCAAGGGCTTGCAGCATCAGGGCACAGTCTTCGACCGTCCAGGCCATGGGTCCGCAATGGTCGAAGGTAAACGAATTGGGCATGACACCCGTACGACTCACGAGTCCGGAGCTTGGCATAAACCCTGCGATGCCACAGAGTGAAGCGGGGCCGCGAATTGAACCGCCCGTATCGGTGCCTAACGCCGCTGGAACAAAGCCGGCGGCAACAGCGGCGCCTGAGCCGCTTGATGAGCCGCCGCTAAAACGATCCAGACCCCAAGGGTTACGCACTGGTGGCCAAGGTAGGTCGAGTGAAGGTCCGCCGTGTGCGAACTCGTGCGTATTGAGTTTGCCCATTAAGACTGCGCCGGCTTGATACAGCTTCGTGACCGTGACGGCGTCTTTGGTGGGGACGTAGTCTTGGCCCGTACGCGATCCACCCGTGGTGAGGATATCTTTTGTTTCGTAGATATCCTTAGCGCCGAAGGGTATTCCATGCATAGCCCCGCGATAGTCTCCCGCCATGATTTGGGTCTCGGCGACTTTGGCTTGTTGTCGTGCCACGTCAAAAGTCGGGGTAATGAAAGCACTCAGTTGATCATCAAGTGTTTCGATTCGTGCAATTTGATGATCAACGTATTCAAGGGGAGAGAGTTTGCGCGTGCGCAGAAGTTCTGCGGCTTGGGCGATCGTCAGGTCGTGTAGGGCGTTAGTCATGTGAGATGATCTCGTAAATTAAGCTGCGATTGGATCTAAGCCTTGACGTTTTAGCACCTCGGTGACGGCTGCGGTGCGCATAAAGGCAATCAGTGTATTGATAGAGTCGGAATGTTTTGAATCTTTGAAAACCCCGATCGAGAACGTTGTGGACTGTTGCACTTCGGGGGGGAGTTTGGCAAAAATATGGATGCCTGAAACCTGCATGAGCTCACTCATCTGCTGAACAGCCAGTTCAACTTCACCGCGCGCAACGGGTTCGCCCGTGAGGCCTTCGGCTAAGACCGTTGCTTTGGCGCGAAGCTCTTCGTCAAGACCGAGGCGTTTGAGCAGGCTTGCGAAATACAGGCCGCTTGCGCCTTGTTTGGAATACACAAACGAACGCGATGCCCGTAACGTAGCGATCAATGCTGCGGCCGTTGAAATGTCGGGTGCCGGTGCACCTTGCTTGACAGCCATGCCAACATCCGACGTGACCAGGTCAACCCGGCCGCCTTGGCGCAAAATGTGTTCAGCCTCAAGTTCGTTGATTGAGCCGGCGACGGCCATGACGAGATCGCCCCGCGCGCCTGCGCGAATGCGTTCGGATAGTTTGGCCGTTGCGCCATATTCGATTTCAACCGTGATGCCAGAGCGCTTCTGAAAATCAGGGATGATTTCATTGAGCACGCTGCGCAAGGCAATCGTTGACATGAGTTTGAGTGTTGTGGCTGGGTTTGTCATGATTTATTTTTTTATAGATGAAGCAGTTGCGGGATATAAAAATAGTTTATTGAGAACGAGTAGGCTCGTTAAGCGCGTTCGATGCCTTCCACCGTTAACGTTAAAAATTCAATAAAGGCCTTCACTTTCGCCGAAAGATTGCTTCGTGGCAAATAGACCACAAATACTTCGGGGCCTTCCACAATGTAATCAGGCAAGATTGTCTTAAGTTTGCCACTTTTTAAGGCATCGGCTGCGATGAAGTTGCTGATCATCGTGATGCCAGCCCCTGCAACGGCGGCTTCGAGCAAAGATTCGGCGTTGTTAATATTTAAAGCGCCAGAAAACGATTTAGAAAAGTTTTGCCCGTCTTTGGCGAATTGCCATTCGCGATGGCCGCCAGTCATGGGCAGTAGATATGCAAGGCAGTGATGCTTTTCAAGATCTTCTGGAGTTTTGGGCTCTCCGTGCTCGGCCAAATACTGCGGCGAGGCGCAGGCGGCAAAGCTTAAGCGGCATAGTCTGCGAGCCACCACCCGCGAATCGCTGATTTGTCCGATCTGAATCGCAGCATCAATCCCTTCGTAAGCAAGATCCACGACTCGGTCGCTTAATTCGACGTCGACCACCAGTTCTGGATGTTCTTGAGTAAAGGCCCAGAGTTTTGGCGCAATCACTCTGCGACCAAACCCGACCGGCATCTGAACGCGCAGCCGTCCCTTGGGCGTGGCGTTGCTCATCGTGACGGCGCTCTCTGCATCGTCGAGCTCAGCCAGAATGTTGCGACAACGCTCGTAAAAGCTTGCACCTTCGTCTGTCAAACTGACCAAGCGCGTCGAACGCTGCAAGAGTTTGACCCCGAGCTCTTGCTCGAGCCGGGCGACCGACTTACTCATGGCCGAAGCGGTGAGGCCTAGACGCTGTGCAGCGACGGTAAAGCTGCGTGTTTCAGCGACTTTGGCGAAAACCAGCAGGGCATTGAGATTCCGCATCTTGAACCACCCATTCTTGACTGTAATTCAGTATTGTTTTTCATTTTAGCCGATTGACCTACAAATAATCAGTAGTTAGCATATTGCTTCAAGATCGATAACAGACCTCCCTAGGGGAGGCAGAGACAACGCCTGACAACTGATTGTCAGGCGAGAGGGTGACTTATGCTGTTGCAACAACCGGGTCAGATTGGCAATCTGCGTCTAAAAAATCGTATCGTGATGGCCCCGATGGGTACCAATTACAGTACGACCGATGGCTTGTCGACCCAGCGCGATTGCGAGTATTACGCTGAAAGAGCACGCGGTGGGGTAGCCATGATCATGACCGAGGCGATG
>CAIYCP010000148.1 GCA_903924715.1 uncultured beta proteobacterium | reverse complement strand
TGCTTTTTGAGGGCTGTCGATATCGCCGTTGGCCACGATTGGGATTGAAACATGTGCCTTGACTTCGCGAATGGTGTGGTACTCAGCTTCGCCCAAATACAGATCGGCTCGAGTACGGCCATGCAAGGTGAGCGCGGCGATACCGGTATCTTGCGCCAGTTGCGCGATACGCAGTGCGTTGCGATGCTCGCGATCCCAGCCCGTTCGGGTTTTTAGTGTGACGGGTATTCCAAGTGGTGTGCAGGCGTTGACGACGGCCTCAAGGATTCGTGCGATCAAGTCTTCGTGGCGCAGCAGCGCCGAACCTGCCGCAAGGTTGCAGACTTTCTTGACCGGACAGCCCATATTGATGTCAATGACCCGAGCGCCTTTACCGATGTTGAAGACCGCAGCCTGGGCCATCATCTGAGGATCTGCACCGGCGATTTGCACTGAGACGGGTTCGTTTTCACCGTCATGATTCAAGCGTCGCGAGGATTTAACTGTTTGCCAAAGCTGTGGATTGCTTGCAGCCATTTCAGAGACGGCGTAGCCCGCCCCAAGACGCTTGCAGAGCTGGCGAAAAGGGCGATCGGTGACGCCCGCCATTGGGGCGACAAAAACATTGTTACTGAGAAACCAAGGGCCGATGTTCATGGGTAAATTGTAAACGGTTCGCAGTGCAGAGTTGGCCTGGCATTGACGCTCGGATATATTCGGCTTTTTGCTGGAGCTGAGGCTAGAGTCTGAGCCCTTGTAATAAATGACGCGCCAAAGGCGCGCGAAGCACAGGGAGCAGATCCATGCTGAGCAACGCCAAACCGGCGGCGTGCTCGACCACGGGCCATTTTGTCGTGAATACCCGGGCGAGTAGGTCAGTGAGGCGCGCGGTCACCTGGCGGTCTGGGGCGCGAAGACGCACAAAGGTTTCTAGGGCTTCGCTCGGGGATTGTTCGGGCTTGACGAGCCATTCGCGCAAGGCGATTGCAAGTGCGGCAGCATCGCGCAGGCCTAAGTTCAGGCCCTGACCCGCGACGGGATGCAGTGTTTGAGACGCGTTACCAATGATTGCACAGCGGCCGTTGAGTGGATTAGGGTGAAGTGTCATCGTGAGCGGTACGCTTGCGACAGACCCTTGCACCGTCAGTTCGCCCAGTCTTGATCCAAACATATGGGTCAAGGCCTTAGAAAAATGTTCGGGTGTCAACTGCATGAGTGTTTGAGCGCGTTCTGGCGCGCAGCACCACACGATCGATTGCTCTGCCGGTGCGTCAGGGTGCGGCAAAACCGCCAAGGGGCCCTCTTGGGTAAACCGCTCAAAGGCCCAACCAGCGCGTGGAAGACTGGCACGGGCACGTGCGAGCAAGGCAACCTGCCGATACGATCGGGTTGTTTCAGTATCGGGCGCGCCATCGGCTTGAATCGCGATCTTGGTTCGGAGCTTCAAGGCCCCTTGTTCAAGTCGGACCTCGTGTTGATCTTGCTCAATGACGTGCGCCGCCGCACCGCTAGATACATGTACGCCACTGGCTTGTACGGCCTGCGCCAGTCGCGCGTGAAGTTGTCCATAGCGCACGACGTAACCAAGTGCAGGAACGTCAAAATCATGATGACGGATTAGCGTGCGTCCAAGTCGGCCGCGTTGCGAGACATGGATATTTTGAATACTCGCGGCTTGTTCTGGCCAGGCACCAAGACTTTCAAGTAGCACGCGGCTGCCGTGATTGACTGCCAATACGCGCGGATCAAGCTCTGGGCGATGACCGTATTGTGAGCTTGAGTCTGACTGCAGTAAAACAATACGTTCAGGTGCAGACGTGACGCGCGCCAACAGTAGCGCAAGCGTACTGCCGGTTGGACCGCCCCCCAAAATCGCGATGTCAAAGTCTTGTTGCATCGACGCATTTTAACGGTTGACCGAGTCGTAGAGTGCGTATGGGCGTTTGTCTGCAGATTTTGCCTAAGTACTACAATCCACGTGAACATTATTTTTAGGCGGCATGTGTGACCGAACAATCTAATTTGACTTCAGCGCCTGAGCGGCGGTTTCGCAATAAAACCACGGTTGGCTTACTGGCCGCGTTATTGGGGTGCATCGGTGCGCATTGGTGGTATCTGGGCCGCCGGCATGCCTGGCTGGTGAGTGCAATTGGCGTGGTCTTGATGACTGCGAGTGCGTTTGCTGAGATCTGGTACGAGAATCCTGCGTTTTTTTTATTGTTTATTTTAATTTTGGATGGCTTTATCGAGGCAATCGTATTGTGTTTGATGAGCGATAGCCGGTTTGATGGATTTTATAACCCAGGTCTCGTGCGTCAACGCCCGAGTGGCTGGGGTGCAGTGTTGATTGCGATTTTTACGCTGCTGATCGGTACCGTTGCGTTGATGTTTGGTATCGCGATGATTGTGATTTACGTTTGGACAGCGCTTGGTTGGCTAGACGGTTTTGATCTGAATTCAGACTAGCGGTTTGGAACCAGTACAAGCTGTGCCGCGTTCGTTGCAGGATTATTCATCACTTGCCAGCGGTATCCCGGGGGCGCAGGGCTCAGCGGCGCACCGGGTGCCGAAGGTGCTTGCGGGGGCAGCGCCTGGATCGGCGGTTGTGCCTGAATGATGATGGGTGGCTGTTGAACAACGACAGGTGCTGGCCCATAGTAGTAAGGCGGGTAGTAATACGGCGCGGCGATCGCAGAGCCGATGACAGCGCCGGCAATGACGCCCCCAATGACCGCAGGCCCGACCCAGCCGCGGCCACGACCCTGACCATAGCCATAGCCGTACGCATTGGCATTGGTGACCGTCAGAACGGTCAAAAAGAGAGTGATTGCGCAGAGGATTTTTTTCATGAGATGCCCAAAACTGATCGCTGCTTCGAATTGACCTGATAAAACTTTTTAGTCACTGACAGTGGCTGCTTAAACGGGGCTGCTGAGTCCAATAATAACCAGCGCCTAACGCTAAGGCTAGTCACTTCACTAAAAGTTTCACTACTTTCCCATATTTTCTGGTTTCAGTTGGTTACCATTTGGTTAGGTTTGCCCCGCACGCATCAGTGCCTCTATTTCGTCTGCTGCGACCGGTACGCCACGCGTGATCAATTCGCATCCTGTGGCGGTCACAATCGCGTCGTCTTCTATCCGAATGCCGATATTCCAGAATTTTTCTGCCAGATCGTCGGCAGGGCGCACGTAAAGTCCGGGTTCGATGGTGAGCACCATGCCTGGCTGGAGTTCTCGCCACGGGCGCTCTTGATCAGAAGCGGGTGGGCTGCGATAGCCCCCGACATCGTGAACATCCATGCCTAGCCAGTGTCCGGTGCGGTGCATATAAAAGCGCCGATAAGCACCCGATTCGAGGGCCTCAGCAAGCGTGCCTTTTAGTAAGCCTTCGTCAAGTAGACCTTGCGTCAGTATTTGCACCGCGGCCTCGTGCCCGGCGTTCCAATGGTGAGCAGGCGAGGTCTTGGCTTGAGCGCCCTGTTGGGCCGCTAACACGATCTCATAGAGGGCACGTTGTGGTCCTGAAAAACGACCGTTCGCCGGAAAAGTGCGCGTGATGTCTGAGGCATACCCATCGAGCTCACAGCCTGCGTCGATCAAAACGAGGTCGCCGTCACGCATGATGGCGTTGCCCGCACGATGATGTAACACGCACGCATTGGCACCGGCGGCGACGATGCTGTCATAGGCGACAGACTGTGCACCTTGCTTGCGAAAGTGATAAAGCAACTCAGCCTCGAGCGCGTATTCGTGCAAACCCGGACGCGCTGTTTGCATTGCGCGTACGTGGCCTTGCGCAGAAATGGCGGCAGCGGCGCGCATCGTAGCCAGTTCGGTGGCATCTTTGATGAGGCGCATTTCGCCCAAGACTTCGCTCAGGTCTAGCCACTGCTGAGGCAGTGCACGGGTATCACGCACGCTGGTTTGAGCCTTAGTCAGCCAGTCTTGTAGTTGCTTGAGCAAGTCGGGTTGAGCCGAGCGTGACAAGGTGCTGAATAAGTTGCGATGTCCGACGAGCAGTTCAGGGATCCGGGTGTGGAGGTCGAGCAGATCGTGGGCGAGGTCAAATCCAAAATGGGCTGCTGCGGCCTCGGGGCCCCAGCGCACGCCATTCCAGATCTCAACCTCAGGATTTTTGCCTTCGCAAAACAGAATGCTCTGGTTTGTGTCGCCAGCGATCAATACGAGCCAGGCCTGTGCTTCTGCAAATCCACTCAGATAATAAAAATCACTGTCATGGCGATAGCTATAGTGATTGTCGCGATTGCGAGTGCGTTCAACTGCGGTTGGCACGATGGCAATACCACCGCCCAGGCTTTGCATCCAGGCTAATAATTGAGTGCGACGCGTTTGAAAACACGTGAGAGCAGGGGTGACGAGCGTCATAAGGGGATCGCGAAAATTTGTTGAGCTGATGACATACTACAATCTCTGCGTGGCTTCTGTATTAGAACGCCTCGTTCAATAAGGTTTTGTGATGGATTGGCTTGGCTGGCTCGAACCCTGGGAGTTCTCCCCAACGCTGCTGGTGTGTTTTTTTGCCTGTGGTGTGTTGTTCGTGCGCGGTCAACGGGTGCATGCGGTGACGCGCACGCGGCAGTGGTTGTTCTGGGTGGGCATGGCGTTGTTGTATTTGTCGCTGCACACCATGCTCGACTACTACGCCGAGCGCATGTTTTTTATGCATCGTATCCAGCACCTTGTTTTGCATCATCTGGGTCCGTTGGTGGTGATGGCGGCCTATCCAGGGCAGGTTCTGCGGGCTGGCTTGCCCCTCTCGTGGCGCCGAGCGCTGGCGCGTTTCAATCAAACTTGGGCCGTACGCAACTTGATTGCAATCTTAACGAACCCAATTATTGTGCCCGCGCTCTTTATCTTTTTGGTGGTCGTCTGGCTCATTCCATCGGTGCAGTTCTATTCGATGCTGGATTGGCGCCTGTACCGCCTGATGAATTGGTCGGTGGTCATTACGGGTTTTATGTACTGGAATCTGATTCTAGACCGGCGCGTGAGCCCGCCCGCGGCCATGAGCCCAGGTGGCCGAGTGCTCTCGCCGATTGTGACGATGGCGCCACAGATGGTGGCAGGTGCCATCATTGCTTTTACCGAGCGTGATTTGTATCCGTTGTTTGATCTGTGTGGTCGAGCAATCGCGATGGACGCCCAAACGGATCAAATGATTGGCGGGCTCACGATGTGGATACCGGCCGCGATGACCGAGGTGATTGGTCTGATGGTCGCGTTGCGAACGTTGATGCGTTTGTCGGGCAAAGGTCGCTGGGGTCAGGGCAAGAAAACCCCCCATCCCACCGCGCACGCGCGTATCGCGACTACGGTGCAGCGAGGGGATGACGGAGCTAAGTAAAGCGTTAAGGGATCAGGTTGTGATACTTGCGCCCAAGCGCCACATTGGCTCTGAACCAGCCCTCTTTATTGCCACAGTCATAGCGCACGCCTTCATAGCGATGTGCAAACACTGCCTTTTCTTTCATGAGTGAGGCGATGCCATCGGTGAGCTGAATTTCGCCGCCTGCTCCCGCCTGGGTTTGCCGCAGATGGGCAAAAATTCGAGCATCCAGTACGTAACGCCCGACAACAGCCAAGGTCGATGGTGCCACGTCAGGTTTGGGTTTCTCGACAATATGACGAACGCGTTCGGTACGCGCACTGACCGGATCTGTTGCCACAATGCCATACTTATCGGTATCAGCCAGTGGAACTTCTTGTACGCCCAGTATGCTGCCTTGATAGGTCAACGCAGCATCAATGAGTTGTCCGATGACGGGCCGATCTGCGTCGAGCAGGTCGTCGGCAAGTAGTACGGCAAAGGGTTCATCTCCTACGATTGGTGCGGCGGTGAGAACGGCATGGCCGAGCCCGAGTGGCGCAGATTGGCGGATATAGATGCAGCTGACGTGTGGCGGCAAAATTCCTTGCACAATCGCAAGTAGCTCGGCCTTGCCTTTACGCGCCAGTTCGGCTTCCATTTCAGGCGTTGAGTCAAAATGATCTTCAATTGCCCGTTTGTTGCGGCCCGTCACAAAAATCAAATCCGTAATGCCCGCTGCGACGGCCTCTTCCACTGCGTACTGGATCAGAGGCTTATCAATAACAGGTAACATTTCTTTCGGCATTGCCTTCGTGGCAGGCAAAAACCGAGTACCCAAACCGGCGACTGGAAAAACTGCTTTGCGAACTGGACGCATAATTGATTCCTGAATAAGGGGTCGCTTAGACGCGCAACCCTATGAAACTGCCGCTATCATAAACGTATGAGTCATGACAGTTTAATGAAATCGTCGCAAACGATGCCTAAAAAGTGCTTGGCAGCACTATTGGTGCTGACCTTGGGCTGGGAAAGCGTCTGGGCTCAGCCTGCGTCTGCGCCGACCTTGGGGCCTGCCTCGAGCTCGGACTTGTCTCCGGCACTTGAGCGGCGTCTGGGCGAAGCCATTATGGTGCAAGGTCGTCTAGATCCCGAATACATTAAAGATCCAGACATTAGTCAGTATTTGAATGTCATGGGTAAAAAGCTCGCTGCAAATGCGCCGGGGGGCGCCCCCGACATTGAAGTGTTCGGCGTCAGAGACCCGGTCGTCAACGCGTTTGCGATGCCCGGCGGTTTTATTGGAATAAACACGGGGCTGATTGTGGCCTCGGGCGCCGAGGCTGAACTCGCTGGGGTACTTGCCCATGAGATTGCGCATGTGACGCAGCGGCATATCGCGCGAGGCCTCACGCAACAACAACAAAGTGGACACATCGCGATTGCAACCTTAATCGCCTCATTGGCCGCGGCCCTGACGCGCGGCGGTGGTCAGGCCGCGATGGGTATCGCTGCGTTTGGTCAGGCTGCGGCGATCGAACAACAGCTTGGCTTTTCTCGTGATGCAGAGCAAGAGGCGGATCGAACTGGCATTGAAATGCTGCGCAAGACGGGTTATGACCCCAATGGGATGGCCGTCATGTTTGGTCGCTTTATGCAAGCCGCGAGTCTGAACGAGGGGCGAGGGGGCGGGGTGTACGCTTCAACGCATCCGCTCAGCATTTCGCGAATGACCGATATGCAAAATCGGATACAACAGTTCCCGGTCGCTAGGTATCAGGCTTCGGATGAATATTGGTTTATTCGGGCAAAGTCGCGTGTGTTACAGGCGAATGAGCCGCGCTTATTGCTACAAACGATCGAGCAACTGCAAGAAGAGACGCGTCTGGGGACCAAGCCTGGCGATGGCGCCACGAGCGCTACTCCAAAACAGGCGGCGGCCTGGTACGGGGTTTCACTGGCTGCAGCGGTGCGCAAAGATTACAAAACTGCGTCGAATGCCTTGCAACAAGCGCAAGCCTTGTTGGCGAATTCGCCCTACTTGGACTTACAACGCATCGAACTTGAGTTGGCGACTCGACAAATCGCGTCAGCGCTCGCGGGTGCGCAGGCTGGGCAGAAGCGTTGGCCTGAGCGACGTGCCTTTGCGCTCAAGATCGCAGAGTGCTTGCAGTTAATGGGTAAAGACAAAGAGTTGGTCGCCTATTTGCAAGAGCAAATTAAACGGTGGCCAAACAGTGAGCCCGATTTTTATAAAATGCTTGGTAACAGTCACGATCGTTTAAATGATCCCGTGGCGGCTCGCCGGGCGATGGGAAGTTATTACGAACAGTTAGGGGCCTTGTCCGCGGCGGTCACCCAATTGCAGCAAGCTCGGACGCTCTCGCAGGATTTTTATCTGCAGTCGCAACTCGATGTTCAGATTCGTGCGCTCAGCGCCAAAATTGCCGAAGATCGAAGATTGCTTGAACGCTTCAGGTCTTAGTCTGGGCGTATTGATTAAAAAACTGCTCGAGTCGCGCGGGTAACCAGTTCAGATGACCTGGCCACTGCCCCGTTACAAAACCCGCGTGTCCGCCCTGTGCGGGTTGATGCAGGGTGACGGCGTCACTGCACTCGGTCGGCCCGACCAAAGTGTGTTCAGGTAAAAAGGGGTCGTTGCGCGCATTGAGTACGAGTGTGGGCGTGCTGATTGTTTTGAGCCAGGGTTTACTCGCCGATTGCGTCCAATAGTCTATAGCGTCTTTAAAGCCATGCATTGGTGCCGTGTAGGCGTGATCAAATTCGCGCAGATCACGCGCTTGATTGATTCTAAACACATCGATGACCCCCGGATAGCGGCGTGCCTTCTCGAGCACTTTGGGCTTAAGCGACTGTAAAAAATAACGCGAGTACACCTCTCGATTAAAAACGTGATCGGATAGATGATTACCGGCGGCCACTAGGTCGAGGGGCGCAGAGACGGCCGCGGCGGCCACGAGCCAGGGGCTCGCTTGCGGGAGTTGGCCCAGGTACTTCAAGAGCGCATTACCGCCCAGCGAGATGCCTGCGGCATGCCAACGTGCATGGGGTATTTGTTGTTGTATGGTTTGAAGAATAAAGTCAATATCTGCGGTGTCACCCGAGTGATAGGCGCGTGCCAATCTGTTCGCAAAGCCAGAGCAACCGCGAAAATGCGCGACCACGACGATCCAGCCTCGGGTTCGAAAATAGGTAGCAATCGATTGCGCATAGCGACTTTGGCTACTGCCTTCGAGCCCATGCAGGAGCAGCAACGCGGGTGTATGTTCAGTGAGGCTGAGTTGTTGCTGCTCTGCTTCAGTGAGCCAGCGCGCGGCCGCAGTATGGCTAAGCCTTGGGTCTTGGTTGCCTTTGGGCTGCGCGACCAGTCCAGGCGCGGTCCAATCCAAATCGATAAAGTCGCCATCGGGCGTGTCGTGTCTTGTTCGCACGAATCTGAGGCGATTTGTGGGGGCAACCAATGCACCAAACAGTGTTTGGGTATGACGTTCGGGTAACCAGGTTGGGGTCTGACAAGAGGTGAGATCGAGGGCGGCAGTCACTATGCGATGAAGTTAGTGCAGAAGCCCAGGCGCATCAGTGAGTTCGAGCGCGCCAACTTGCTCGGGCGCCGCCGAAGCGTGGTGCATGACTAAACGCCAGCCAGTCGGGCCCTTGTGATAAACGTTGGTCGCATAACAGTGGGCAACTTCGGTGCCTGCTTGTCCGCGCACGGTGACTTGCTCGATTAAAGAGTGCACGGTGCTCATCATGCTTTGGGTGGCGACCAATTTAGCTGGGCGAATATGTAAAGCGCCATGCGTCAGGATCTCTTGCCACGAATCTTTGACGGCGTGTAAACCCACCATGCGCAAGCCGCCTGGGTGCACGCAGATGATTTCTTCATCGTCGGCCCATACTTGCATTAAGCGGTTGAGGTCTGCGCGCTCGAGTGCGTCGTAAAAAGCTAATTCGGCTTCTTCAGCGGTGGCGAACATCACGGGCATGGGGGCGTGACCTTTAGTGGCCGTGCACAACAGTACCTGCTGCTAATTGGTAATGCGTGCCGCAGTAGGGGCAGTTGACATTGCCCGTTTTAGTGACATCCAAGAACACACGCGGGTGCATGCTCCAGAGCGGGGCGCGCGGGCCGGGGCAGTGCAGAGGCAGGTCAGTGGCGCCGACTTGTACTGGGGTTTGATCTTTGCCAGAGGCAGGGGCTTGCGTCATCGCGACTCTCAAAGAAAATAAGCAATGTTAAGAGTGTAACAAGTGCGCAGTCTACAATGACACGAATTGCCTGAACTGCTTAAAAAAATTCTGATCTGTGATTGCGTCTCATCCTCTAATCCCTCTGCGTGAGCAGAAACGCGCAGCTTTTTTCATGGGACTGCGGGCGATTGCGCCCGGGTTGGTCGCGCTGACGATCTGGGGAATCGTGACGGGCGTTGCGATGTCACGTTTCGGTCTGACGGATCAGGCCTCGGCCGTCATGTCGTTGCTGGTTTATGCTGGCTCGGCGCAATTGACCGCCTTGCCCTTGATTGCAGCCGGAGCACCTTTATGGTTGATTTTTGCCGCCG
>CAIYCP010000147.1 GCA_903924715.1 uncultured beta proteobacterium | reverse complement strand
TGCTGTGACCTGGCCGTTAAATGAAATTTCACCTGATTCAAGTGGCAATAAGCCAGACAAGGCACGCAACAGCGATGTTTTGCCTGCACCGTTCGCGCCAATCACTGCGAGCATCTCGCCAGATGCTAAGTCAAGGCTGATATCTCTTAATACTTGGTTTGCACCAATGTTGGCACAAAGGTTCTTGGCGTGAATCATTTTTTCGCCCCTGTGCCCAGATAGGCTTGAATCACTTCTGGATTGTTCTGAATTTCTGCTGGCGTCCCGCAAGCAATCAGTTTGCCAAAGTTCAGTACGCTGACCGTATCGCAGACCGACATCACGAATTCCATGTTGTGTTCAACCAATACGATTGTGATGCCGTGATCGCGCAGTTTAATGATGACTTGTGCGATCGCTTTTGCTTCTTGTGTATTCATGCCTGCGATGGGTTCATCAAGCAATAGCATTTTAGGGCGTTGTGCAATGGCACGTGCTAACTCAATGAGTTTGCGATGACCATAAGGTAGTTGTGTGGGTAAGCGATCGGCAAACTGCGCGAGGCCAAAAAATTCTAAGATCGCGAACGCTTCTTTGCGCTCATCGCCCTCAAGCTCGCCGCCTGAGAGCCAGGTCGAAAAGTCTTGCATGTATGAATTTTTGTGCGCAATACCTAAAAGAACGTTGTCGAGTACAGAGACACCTTCGATCAACTGAAGGTTTTGAAACGTTCGGGCCAGACCTAGCTTTGCCCGATCAGCAATATCTAAAGCGGAGAGGTCTTGATCCCCAAGATGGATTGAGCCTTCATCTGCGCGATAGATGCCCGCGATCATATTAATGATGGTTGATTTGCCTGCGCCATTTGGGCCGATCAAACCGTGGATTGTATTGGGCTTGACGTCAATCGAGACCTGATCGACAGCTTTCAGACCGCTGTAGCTTTTGCTAATACCCTGAATGCTGAGGGAGGTACGGCTGTGTTGTTGTTTGGGTAAGGCCGCCGCGTCGCCTTTCTGTACGGCGTCAGATAGCGCCTGCGTGTTTTGAGACGGCTCACCTTGCGTGTCGTGTTGACGCCCGCCCTTTAAACGTTGTGTCAAGCTGGCCAGAATACCTGCAGCACCTTTTGGAAAGGCGAGCAGTACGATCAGCAAAATACCACCATAGATGAGCAAGCCATATTTATCAATGCCCGCAATCACTTCAACGATGGCCAGCAAAATCAAAGTGCCCAGTAACGGACCTGTCTTGGTGCCAAGACCGCCAACAACCGTGGCAATTAACAGCGCGATACTTAAGCGTACTGAAAAAGCATCGCTGCCGACATACCCAGATTGGTGGGCAAAGAAGGCGCCACCCAAGCCGGCAAGCGCTGCCGCAAACGCAAAAATGGCGGCCTTCCACAAACTGACTTCGACGCCAACCGAAGCGGCAAAGACTTCAGATTCGCGAATGGCGCGCAGGTTACGACCGAGACGACTTTGATTGATAAAGTCGGCCAGCACTTGCACCACAATCAAACTGGCGCCCGTCACATAAAAGAATACGGTCGAGGACATTTTTGGAAAGCCAAGATCGAGGTTGGGCACCCCCGATAGGCCCATTGCGCCGCCCGTTAAGCTGATCCAGCGTTGTCCCACAATATCAAGAATGTAGCCAACCGCAAGTGTGGTCATCGCCAGATAGAGGCCACGCGTGCGCAGGGCAAATACCCCGACCAGACCACCGCCAATGGCCGCGATCAGTACACCAAAAACGATAGAGAGCGGTACCGGCCAACCTAGTTTAAGAGAGGTTAACGCCGATCCGTACGCCCCTAAAGCATAAAAGCCAGCCTGGCCAATCGACATCTGACCAGAGAGCCCGAGCAGCAGGTTTAGGCCTGTGACAGCAATCGCAGTGTAGAAAAATGTTTGCGCCAAAAAGAGATAGAAGCCATTGATGGGTAGCCACGGTAATAACAAGAATATGACGATCGCAACGGTATAGGGCAGGCGACTTGAGGGTTGTCGCGCAGTGCTCGGGCGCAGCGTGTTATCTGACATCAGCATGCCTCTCTGAAAACAGACCAGAGGGTTTGATCGCGATAATGATCAAGGCCGCAAGCAGTGGATACAAATCACCAAAGCCAGAATCTACGTAATTTGAAATCGATTCGAACACGCCAAATAAGATCCCGCCAATCAAGATACCCACGGGATTCGCGAAACCGCCAATCGCCGCCACGATCAAGGCCTTAATGGTGAGCACGAGGCCCATTTGAGGGTTGATGGTGACGATCGGGCCGATCAACACACCAGCCACCGCCGCTAAGATTGAGGCAATTACAAACACGCCTACTTTGACGCGATTGGTGTGAATGCCCAATAGCATTGCCGCCTCAGGATTAAAGGCCACGGCTTGAATCGCCTTGCCCCAGCGCGAGTGAAACATGAAGCCATAAAAGAGACCGACGATCAAGACGGCAGCCACGATCACCAAAATTTCTTCTAAGAACAAACCTGCGCCCAAGACCTGCACGACTTCGTCACGCTTTGAGCTAAACAAGGGGGCTGAGTATTGCGAGGTTTTACCAAAACCAAGCTCGATTACATTTTGCAGAATTAATGCAACGCCCGCAGTCGTGAGCATCCACGAGTAGGCGCCAATCAAGGTGTCTTTTTTGCGGTCAAGCGGTCTGATAGCGACACGGTCTAACAACCAACCCATGATGGCAAGGACTACAAGTACGGTCAAGACGGCAAGAGCGAGAGGTAAGCCCAACTTGCGAAACAGCAAGAGCAAAAAGGCTCCGACCATTAGAAAGTCGCCTTGCCCAAAGTTCACACGATGAGTCGTGAGGTGCGTGATGTAGAGGCCAAGCGCGACGAGGACGTAAATCGCCCCCATCGCCAGGCCGCCCGACAGCACCTGGATAAGGTTGCCGAGCTCCATCTTAGTACTGCAGGCGTGTCACAGAGCCGTTTTTCCAGACACCTAAAAAGACGTTTTCGTAATCTAGGCATTCGTGATCGGTCGCACTAAAGGGCTTGGCAGGTGTTGCCGAAACCGCTTCAATACCTGAGATCCCCTCGATTGCGTTACGAATGGCGTCAGGATCTGATTTGCCAGCTTGATCAACCGCTTTGAAAACGATTTGCGCAGCATCGTAGCCCAATGACGCGACGACAGGCCAGCGATACTCTTTACCGTATTCTTTTTGCATCCGTTCGTCAAAGCTCTTGGCGCGTGGGGCGTTGACATCAAGGGCCTGGCCCATGACGGTGCCTTCGATGGCTTCTTTGCCCACAATTTCTAGTACCTTCAAAGACGACAAGCCCCAGTTACCCGCGACAACAGGTTTGTAATTGATGCGCGGCATTGGACGGAAAGGCAATTCAAAGGATTCATGAAAATTCAAGACCAATTCAGCTTTGGCATCGCGCAGTTTGACCATTTGTGGAGTCAGATCGTTGACGCCTGGTGCTGCAGCTTCGATCGCGACCAAGTCGATCCCGCGCTTTTTAAGACCTTCTTGGATCTCTTTAGCTGCGAAGTTGCCATAGCCAGTTGTTGAGTGCACTAAACCAATCCGCTTAAATGTTTTTGCACCCCAGTCAAGCATTTGATCGATTTGAAATTTTTCGACCATCGAGCAGCGAAAAATATAGCTGGGTT
>CAIYCP010000146.1 GCA_903924715.1 uncultured beta proteobacterium | reverse complement strand
GCATAGCTTGGATCAAACTGATACATGGTGAAGACAGACACCAAAATTGCGGCGTCAACACCTACAGCATCCATGGCAGCGATCATGTCGTCACCCGTGACTGCAGCGGGCCCGTGAAGGGCTGCCGCCCAGGGGCGACCTGGATGGTTATGTTCGTAAGCGTGAACTTGGGCGTCAATCTTAATCATGTTGAAGGTCTCTGCTTTTAGACTTGTTTAGATGAGCCCGAGCTCAAGCGCTTTAATTTGCAAGGCAACGTAGTGCGAATAAATTCGACTTTGTGCCAGCGAGCCGCCCATAAACCATAAGCCCGGTTGAGGCGTGCGGCTCCACATGTTTGCGAGTTCGCCATTTGGGCCAACTCCCCAAACTTGTCCGACTCGATCGGCAATTTCGTCGCCCATCAGGCGACGCACCACTTCTTGCTGCGGGTGATAGCCTGTTGCGAGTACGAGTAAGTCAGCCTTCTTGATGGTGCCATCTTTCATGAGCGCACCTTCAGGGACGAACTTTTCGATGTCATCGAACTGCATGAGGCCAATTTCTTTCTCGATGATCAGATCCGAGCAACCAGCATTCAGATAATAGCCACCACCACGGCGGCGATATTTCATTTGGTGACCTGTTTCATCTTCACCGAGGTCGTACTTAAAGCCTCGCGCTTTGAGCGCTGCGATTAAATCTTTGTCTAGGCCAATCATTCGTTGGGTCGCAGCTTGATAAGCACGAATGAGTAAGGGATAGGTTGTGGCCGTTGCGATGAGATCGCAGTCTTCAAGCGAGGGACCTTCTTCATAGAGCGCGTAGTTAAGCTTGGCGCTGGGGTCAATACTCACAACCGTTGTTGAGCCACGTTGGATGATGGTCGTGTCGACCTTGTTGCTATACAAGTCTTGAGCAATGTCGTGACCGCTGTTGCCGGTACCAAGGACCATAGCTTTTTTGCCGCTCCAGGGTGCGCCATTTTTGAAGCCATGCGAGTGAAACACGTCACCGGCGAAATCTTTCAACCCTGGCAAGTCTGGAATGCGTGCGATCCCGCTTGTTCCGTTTGAAAAGATCACGTGATGTGGATGCATGACGCGTTCGCTGCCATCGGCGCGCTTAAGCGTGACAGTCCAGCGTTTGGTGGCAGGGTCATAGCTGCCTTTCGTGAACTCGGTGCCCGACCAGCAATTTAATTGCATGGCTTCGGCATACATTTCAAGCCAGTTTCCTAACATATCCTTCGGAATGTATTTGGGCCATGAGGGTGGGAAAGGCATGTAAGGCAGATGGTTGACATGTATCTGGTTGTGCAAAGCTAGCGAGTGATAACGCACACGCCAGTTATCACCAATACGCGGATACTTATCCACCACCAAGGTATCGATCTCTTGTTGTTTCAGTCGAGCGGCAACCGCCAGCCCGTTCTGGCCAGCACCCACCACGATGACGACGGGATCACGATCTTCAAAGGCGCGCTCGCGCGTGCGCTGATCTAACCAATTGGCACCGCCAAAATTACGTGAATAGGCATCGCCACTTGGGCGATTCAGACCAATTTTTTCTTCATAGCCTTTAAGTTCATCCAGCGTAGTCAACAGTACCCAGGCTTGCTCGGGATTGCTCGCCAGTAACCGCAACACGCCATGACCACGGCCAACAGCGGTTTCAAATTTAAAAATGGCTTCGATGACTTGGATGCCGAGTCGGGTGACCTTGCGTGGTGCGGCGCGTGTTTCGGCGATCGCAAAGTTTTTGGCTTGTACTTTTGATTGCACGCTTGTCAGAAAATCAGTGATCTCTTTAGCGCCAGCAGCGGGACGTAGCGTCCAGGAGAAAGCCAAAATATCTCGATAATGGCATTCGGTGGCGAACAATGCGGCCAAGCCCGTTGCATTGCCCGCGCTTAGCAATGATTCGAAGCGGTTGAGCCACTTGGTGGTCGCAGCTTGCAGGTCGGCCGGTGAGGAAAGGGCAGGCGAAATCTGGGTCGTGTCGTTCATGTTTTTGTCTCGTGTGTTGGGCGATATTTGAGTTCGCTTCGTGGTGTTTTTAGTTTAATCTTACCCTAACACGTTTCAATCCTCTAGCGATCTAAAAAAATGAACGTCATAACGCCTTTAAGTCCTTCAGTTTTACCCACCGGTGTTCGCTCTAGATTCATCCAAGACGTCAACGGAATCACCTTTCATGTGCTTGAAGCGGGCTTTGAGAGCCCAGGACGCCAATTAGTGTTGCTTTTGCACGGATTTCCTGAGCTCGCCTACAGCTGGCGTAAGGTCATGGCGCCTCTGGCTGCTGCTGGTTATCACGTCATCGCCCCAGACGTAAGAGGTTATGGGCGAAGCGGTGGCACCGAGGTGAAGCATTCTGACGATATGCGGCCGTTTGGAACACTGAACAAAATTTCTGACATGCTTGCGCTGGTGTCGGCCTTGGGCTATCAGTCTGTGGTCGGCGTGTTCGGTCACGACCAAGGTTCGCCGCTTGCAGGGTGGTGTGCCCTCACGCGCCCTGATGTGTTTAAGTCGGTGATCATGATGAGTTCACCGTTTCGAGGTGCGCCCGAGCCATGGCCCTTTAATACGGTGAATGTGCCAGCGCCTAGTCGGCAGCCATCGCGCATTCATGAAGACCTGACGTTATTAAAGCCGCCGCGTAAATATTATATGAACTACTACACGCTGCCAGAGGCCAATGACAACATGTGGCATGCCAAGCAAGGGCTACATGCTTTTTTACGCGCTTACTATCATATGAAAAGTGCAGACTGGGTCGCCAATAAGCCATTTCCTTTGACGGCATTGATTGCCAGTGAGTGGGAGAAGCTGCCTCGTTATTATGTAATGGATTTAGCGAAAGGCATGGCAGAATCGGTTGCGCCAGAGATGCCTTCCGAGAAAGAGATTGCGCAGTGTAAGTGGTTGCCTGATCAAGAGCTTAAAGTCTATAGCGAAGAGTATGGGCGCCATGGTTTTCAAGGTGGTCTCCAAGGCTATCGCATAGGCGGTCTAGACAAAGAGCTTAGAATTTTTGCTGGACGCACCATTGATGTGCCTTCGCTTTTTATTGGTGGTCAAAGCGACTGGGGTGTTTATCAGACGCCCGGCGGTCTTGAATATCTTGAACAAACGCTCACCACCCAATTCAAAGGTACCGTATTGGTCGAGGGCGCAGGTCATTGGGTGCAACAAGAGCAGCCCGAACAAGTGAGCAAGATCTTTATTGAATTTTTAGCGGGTACGCTGGCGCACTAAGGCAATGCCAACGAGTAGTGCAGGAATCGCGCAAACGATAAAGCCTAAGCTGTAACTATTGCTTAGGCCAAGCAAGATTGAAAAGATCGTTGGAGCGGTGAGGGCGCCTAACTGTCCAAATGATAAGACGCCACCTGTGACAGCGCCCCTCATGCCCTCGGGGGCTGCGTTCGCGGTTTCGGCGAGCAGTACCCCGTGCCAGGATAGCGCCGTCGCACTAATAATTGTGGCAATAATGCCGATCAAAATCGTGGGCCAGCCAGTCTGGCACAAGCTGAGCAACACCATACTAATGGCCATACCAATTGCAAGAATCGCCATGACGATTCGAGGCTGAATGTAGCCACTGCCTAGCAGACCCCATACGATACGACCGGGAACGGCAATCGCGACTGCAGTCGAAAAAACAAAGCCTGCCGCCACGAGCGTATATCCCAGCGACGTGAGGTACACGACAAAATAAACGGTAAAGATTGTCTGTGCTGCGTTAAACGCAAAGCAAGTATAGGCAAGGTTACGCAACCCTCTTGTTCCTAATACAGACTTTAGTGTCGTTCCAAAATCGGACAAATGAAACGTTCGCGTTGGAACACGATCCTGATCGAATAGTTTGCGCAAAGGTTGCAGCATGACAGTGAAGATGATGCAGCTGAGTGCCGCGAAGAGCATGGCGTAATGCCAATTAAACGCCTCGGTGAGTTGCGGCCCTAATAAGCCTGCAAGTAATAGCCCAGCTGGGACTGCGGTTTGCTTGAGCGAGAAGACCAAAGGCATATAGCGCGGGGGTGAGACACGCCCTAGTAAATGCGAGCTAGATGGGGTTGAAACAGCAGCGCCACCGCCACCAATGAGCGCAGAGAGCACCAGCATCAACGGAGTGCCAATTGTGGACAGCGCCATCCCGAGCGCCAACATGACCAAGGCCACCTGACTCATTCTTAAAGAACCGTAGCGAATGATGAAACTGCCACAGCCTAATTGAGTCGCTAGAGAGGCCACCGCTGAAATTGAGAAGTAGACCCCGATCCAGGCAGAATCCAGCATGAGATCTGAAATCATGGCTGGTGCTAACACCGCGGGTAAGGCTCGCCCGAGTGCGATAAAGGTTTGCTGAAAAAACATTGCCCCGAGGGCAAGTAAGAGGAGTTTCACAAGGCTGTAGGGATAAAGACAATGTTCAGAGTGTACGGCTAAAAAAATACAGAGGTCTAAATCGACTTGTTGCGGCGCAATACGACTAGACTACTGAGGGCAAAGGGTTGCCCGCGATTCGCGCACTGACGAGCGCGGTGTACGCAGGCCTATGGTACGCTTTTTGCTATTTGACTCACGTAGTGCGGCCTTGTGTTTTTAGGAGATACCGAAGATGAACGACGTCCAGTCCGCGGTCTATTCAGTGAATCAAAAGGTGACAGACGCCTCTGTCATCTTTGATCAGACGATTGCTCAGCAGTACGTGCTGTATGCGCACCGTTTGGCTGCTCGGGGCTATGTTCAGGCCGCCGTGGGTAATATGGTGATGCGTGTGGCGCACCCTAATTATCAGGATGGCATTTGCTTTGTGAAGGCACAAGGTGTGTCACTTGAAGAAATGACGATTGATGATTTAGTGATCACTGACGTCCTCCACGGAATCATTTTATTTGGTGACCGCGCCACCACAGTGGGGCATCAGATGAATCGCGAAATATTGAGATTACGTCCCGATGTGCAGTGCGTGATTCATTTGCATCATGACGAGACGATTGCTTTTTTGGCCGCTGGTTATGAAAAGATCCGCCCAACGGGATTGACCTTGCCCTACCTCATGCAAAAACCACTTCAGTATTTGCCGGCGCATATTAACGTTGAAGAAGACGTTGGTCCGATTAAAGACTTTATTGCTGGTACCAATGCGATTGTGATGAAACGACATGGCTTTACTGTACTGGGCCGCAACGTGTCCGAATGCTATGCACGGGTCAATATTCTTGCCTCAGAGGTCAAGCGCAATATTATTGCAGAGCAATTGGCCGCAGTGCGCGGTCAGGGTGTTGACTACATCTCTGACGAGGAAGTTGGCTGGATGGCAAGCCACGGTGATGCGGTGATGTATCCGGAGCTTAAAAAATGATCAAGCTGTTATTTGCACTAACGTTAGTTTTATACAGTCAGTTTTCTGTTGCGGCGCCATGGCCTGAAAAATCCATCAAGCTGATCGTCCCCTTTCCGCCTGGGGGTGGCACGGATATTGTTGCTCGTACCATTGCAGCCCAGTTAAGTACGCGATTGGGGCAGACTGTCGTTGTTGAAAATCGCCCCGGTGCCGGCGGCACAATTGGTGCCAATGCAGTGGCGATCAGTGAGCCCGACGGCTACACGATTGGCATCGCCACGTCGAGTACGCATCCCGCTGCAGTCGTACTGAGAAATGATCTTCCCTATAACCCGATACAAAGCTTTGCGCCAATCACTCAAATCGGTAGCACTGCTTATGTGCTTGTGGCGTCGCCCGAGTTGCCGGCTAAAAATCTTGAAACGTTTATTGAGTATGCAAAACAAAATCCAGGAAAGTTAAATTTTGCGAATGTGGGTGCCTCGACACTTGGATATCTTGTGAGTTTGCAGTTTGAGGCGCTAACGGGCATTAAGTTAGCGCACATTACTTACAAAGGATCTTCGCAGGCCTATCCCGACTTGATTGCGGGGCGGGCCTCTGTGTTCTTTGATAATCCAGGTGCCTCAACTGCGTTGGTGAATACGCAGAAATTGAACGCCTACGGCGTCACGATTGCGACACCAGAACTTAAAGACGTGCCGTTGTTTGCTCAAGCGGGCAAAGGCAAGGGCTTGCAAGCGTTTGATACCCCTTTTTGGTATGGCTTAGTGGCACCGGCGGCAACGCCTCGTGCAATTGTTGAGCGCATCCAACAAGAGGTGGCAAAGTACGTCCAGAGCGACTCCGGTAAAGTCGAGCTGGCAGCTTTTAGTCTTCAGCCTGTTGGAAGTACACCGGCGCAGTTTGCTGAGCGAATTCGTCTAGACACTGAACAATTCAAGGCGTTGGCACTGCAGGTTGACCTCAAGCTGTGAATCATGCGTGACGGGTAGGCGACGCGTACCTACTCGTCTGTTTTGATATTGGCTGTTTTGACTAACTGACGCAGTCGCTTGATATCAGCTTGAATCAGCTGTGTAAATTTCTCAGGGCTGCCGCCTTCGGTCTCAAGGCCCAGGGCAATGAAACGCTCTTTGATATCTTGCATTTGCAAAATATCTTGCAGATCGTGATTCAGTTTTATGACGATGTTGGGTGGCGTGGCCGCAGGTACCGAGGCGCCAAACCAAATCTTGTCGTTGAAGTCGCGCACACCTTGTTCGATCATCGTTGGAACGTTAGGAAAAGCAGCTAGTCGTGTTGCGCTGGACACGCCCAGCACCTTGAGCTTGTTTGCCTCAAGTAATGCAAATATTGAGGCAGGCGTCGTGAAGATCAATGTGATCTGCCTGCCGACAACGTCTGACACCGCTGGCGCGGCTCCCTTGTAGGGGATATGTCGTATCTCGACGCCAGCACTTAAATTAAAAAGTTCAAGTGCAAAGTGACTGCTACCACCGGCTCCCGAAGATCCGCCCGTCAGCAGACCCGGGGTTGCCTTGGCGATCGCGATTAATTCGTTGACGCTTGTTGCGGGGAAGTCTTGTCGAACGCTGAGCATGAGCGGCGCCGAACCGAGCAAGATGACATGGATGAAGTCTTCGTTTGAGTAAGACGCGTTGTGATTTAAAACGTGTTGAATCGCATTTGATCCGGGGTTGGTCATGAGTAAGGTATAGCCATCGGGGAGGGCATTGGCAACCATACTCGCGCCAATTGCACCACCCGCGCCAGCACGATTTTCAATCACAACAGGCTGCCCCCACTTTTGAGATAGTTTTTGAGCGAGTAGTCGGGCAACGACATCGTTTGAAGCGCCCGCAGAATAGGGAACAACCCAGCGGACCGGTTTGTTTGGATAGTCTTGTGCAAGCACCTGTGCCGATAGGCAGAGACTGATCACTGCACTCAGAACTTTAATGAGCTGAAACACCATGGAGCAATTTGGAGAATGATTCAAGTAGCCGAGGGGCTTAATTCTTATGGTACGCTTTTGACAACATATTGGTGCGCTGACGAGGGCGGTTTATTGCTTGTCTATCGTAAAGCCAAACTAAAACAAAATCGAGACATGATGCAAAATAGATTCATCAGGCTAGTGGCGGTGCTTTTCGCTTGTTTTGCTGGTTGTGTTCAGGCGGCCTGGCCAGAGCGCCCGATTCAGATGATCGTTGCTTATCCGCCGGGCGGCTTCACAGATGCCTTAGCCCGTGCGGTTGCCAAGCCGTTAGGCGAACGTCTGAATCAACAGGTCATTGTGCAAAATGTATCTGGGGGCGGTGGAAATATCGGTGCGGCCAAGGCGGCAAAGTCTGCGCCAGATGGTTATACGCTTTATGTTGCGAACAATGCGACTGTCACGATTAATACGCTAGTCTACAAATCACTGCCCTTTGATCCGTTAAAAGACCTTGAGCCGGTTGCGTTGATTGGAGGGAGCCGTGCAGTGTTGGTCGTGACGCCCGCACTGTCTGTCAAAACCGTACCCGAACTCATCGCACTAGCCAAGGCAAAGCCTGGTACGTTGAATTATGGCTCGAGTGGTACCGGGGGTGTGAGTCATTTGGCGGGTGAGCTTTTTAGTGTTGATCATGATATTCAAATGACGCATGTGCCGTACAAAGGTACGGCGCCCGCCATGGCGGATTTGCTGGGTGGTCAGCTTCAGGTGATGTTTAGTGACACTGCTATTCAGCATATCAAAGCTGGAAAATTAATCGCGTTAGCGATCTCTGGCACGACGCGCTCAAAACAAGTGCCAGAGCTTCCGATTTTTTCTGAACTCGGTATTAAAGGTTTCGATACTTATACGTGGTTTGGCGTAATGGTGCCCAGAGGGACAGACGGTGCAATTATTCAGCGGTTGAATAAAGAGTTGACTGCAATTACAAAAGATCCCCTTTTGCAGGCTTGGGCTGAATCGCAGAATGGAGACATGATGACGAGTACACCAACTGAGTTTGCTGCGGCGATTCAAGAGGATTTGGCTAAATGGAAAAAAGTTGTCGATGTGACTAAAGTGGTGGCTGAGTAACGTCCGAGTAGCCAACCGAAGCCTTTAATTTTTTCATCATTATCGGAGCAATACATGGCCATTACGCTGTATCCCGTCAAGGCAGATTTCATGGCTGAAATTGGCGATGTTGATTTGAGCCG
>CAIYCP010000145.1 GCA_903924715.1 uncultured beta proteobacterium | reverse complement strand
CGAACGTCCCTTATTGTCTTTACTCGCTTATCTGCAAGGGCAGCGCTCGAGGCAGCGATTGGTTCGTACCTTCGTGCGCGATACCGAATCGCAGAAGGTGCAATATATCAATTTGGTTGAGCCCGACGTACCGTTTGAAGAAGTGGGTACGCCCACTTGGGACGGCCTGCCGCTCGACCGCTATCTGTCACTGCTTGATATGCTCAACCCCATGCACCGCCTCTGGAGCGATGGCCGCTGGAACAAACTCACCGTGGCGCACGGCTGTTACTGGAAGAAATGTAGTTTTTGCGATGTGAGCCTGGATTACATTGGTCGCTACGAAAGCGCCTCAGCCGAAGTGTTGGTGGATCGAATCGAAACCATCATTAAAGAAACCCGTCAAACAGGTTTTCATTTTGTGGATGAAGCGGCTCCCCCTAAATCACTCAAGGCGCTCGCGACTGAACTGTTAAAGCGCGATACTGGGATTTCGTGGTGGGGCAATATCCGTTTTGAAAAAACCTTTACGCCGGACTTATGCGATCTGCTTGCGCAAAGTGGTTGCATCGCAGTGTCGGGCGGCCTTGAGGTGGCTTCTGATCGATTGCTCAATCTCATGAAAAAAGGTGTGTCGGTTGATCAAGTCGCGCGGGTAACGCGTGCGTTTAGTGATGCGGGTGTTTTGGTGCACGCGTATTTGATGTATGGGTTTCCGACTCAAACGGTACAAGATACCGTCGATGCGCTTGAACTGGTGCGACAATTATTTGCGAACGGTTGCATTCAAAGTGGATTTTTTCACCGCTTTACTTGCACGGTGCATTCACCGGTAGGGCTCAATCCCGAAGAATACGGCGTGACCTTAAAACCCTTACCGCCAGTGAGTTTTGCACAAAACGATGTGTTGTTTACAGACCCGACTGGGGTCGATCATGCGGCCTTAGGGGTAGGGCTTAGAAAGGCCATCTACAACTTTATGCATGGCATTGGGTTGGATGAAGACGTGCGTAACTGGTTCGACTTTAAAGTACCCAGAACAACAGTGGCCAAGCACCGTATTGAGCGTGCACTGGCCACGTGAGCTTGTGCGGGTGTCATCACCAAATAAGTTGTTTGCGAATGACCTAAAAACTTGATCGTTGAGATGCTATTCAGCGTCTTGTTCTTTCAACCAGCGTTTAAGCCCGGCATCATCGCGCACCGTGAGTAGGTCACTTTTAATCGAGATGATTTCTGAATGAAAACGGCGCTGCAAGGTGGCTAAGTGGCGGCTCAACGAGGCCTCGGTCACAGTCGCTGCCGCTGACATGCCAAACTCGCTAATGGCGTCAAGCTCAACATCGCGCAGTTCGCGCTGTATGCCCTGGGTGCGGTGCGTGATCACGCTAGTCAGCGCCACAATTTTGTCGTGCGCCAAGTTGCTGGCGATTTGGGTTTCAGTCAGGTTTGCCTCAAGCTGCAGATGCAACAAGGTCAGCAGATCGCCGCGGCCATAGGCCGTATTGGCATCGCTCATGAGTTGCGTCTTACGGGCGCGCTCGGCGGGGTCGCTTTCGCGATCAGGATGCACAGCACTGGCGAGTTGCCGATAGATCGTACGCAAGGCGCCTTGGGCATCGGCAAGCAGCTGCTCGGCCTGTAACTGGCTAGCCGATTTAGTACGCTTGTTTTTGCGCTTTTCTTTTTGACTTTCGCGCTGTTCGGCTTGCTTACGCAGTTGCTCAAATTTGGCGTGCAGTACGTCATCGACAGTTTCAAAGGGCTCGTCTTCTTCAAGCTCGCGGCCCATGGCCTCTTCAAAATATGCTTGTGCTTCACGCGCCTGGGCTTGCTGGATATCTGCAAGCGACTCATCGCTATGGGCATCGTGCAACCGACGCATGTCGTGATCACCTGCGAGGGCAAAGTCGAGCGCAAGTTTACATATCAGTCGATGCATCAGCTTTTGGTGTCGGGTCGGCAGGCCGCCTTTTTCTAGGCGTTGGTCAAGCCAGAT
>CAIYCP010000144.1 GCA_903924715.1 uncultured beta proteobacterium | reverse complement strand
GGACTAACCGTCGTTCGCATATTTTTTATCGCTGGTTCAACGAAGTACCGGTGTTGATGCTGGTTGCAGTAACGGCCTTAGTCGTTATCAAGCCTTTTTAATGGGACACCATGTCTGAGCAGGATCCAGAACGCAAAACAATCACCCTTAAAACGCGTGCGCTTAAGCCGCGCTCAATTGAGGGGGGTGATCAAACGCGTGCGCGTCTCGGCGCGCGGGCGCGGCAAGTCGCTCAGTTAAAAATTGCAAAAGAAAAAAAATCTCGACTGCAAACTGCGAGTATGGAAAAAAAACTCGCCGAGCGCCCAGCAAAGCCAACACCGCACGAGGCGCCTGCACGTCCCAATCGCGGCTCTGCGCCGCGAGAGCCCTCGCCTCGGCCCACTGCTGCACCGAAGGCTTTGCCCTTACAAGAAGAGGCACAAATTGAACGTGCGTCGTCCTTGGTATTGGATACCGAAATATTTCATATTTTTGCGCCCTGCCCCACGGGTCTTGAAGAAGCGCTGGCTGCTGAACTCGGCGCCTTGGGCTATGCGCAGGTGCAGCCCACGCGTGCGGGCTGTCATTTTGTCGCTGACTGGTGGGGTGTTCAACGCGCCAATCTCTATTCGCGTTTAGCCACTCGAATTTTAGTGCGTGTCGGACAAGCACCCGTACAACGTGAGGACGATATTCTTGAGCTTGCGCAAAGCATTGGCTGGGAGCGTTGGTTTGGCGCTGAGCATACGCTGCGGGTTGACACCTCAGCGGTCAAAAGCCCCATGCAAAGTTTGCAGTACTGCAACCTGCGCGCCAAAGACGGGATTTGTGACCGGCTGCGCGATTTAGAGGGTGCTCGGCCTTCAATCGATACCGTGCGTCCCGATGCTCGCGTCCATTTATTTTTATCACATGACACTGCCACGATGTACCTCGACACCTCAGGGGAATCTTTATTCAAACGCGGCTGGCGACTCGACAAAGGCGATGCACCTTTGCGAGAAAATCTCGCGGCTGGTCTGTTGGCACTCTCGGGTTGGGATCCTGAAGCAGCCTTGCTTGATCCGTTTTGCGGTAGCGGCACGATTCTGATTGAGGCGGCCTGGATCGCCTTAGGTGTCCCACCAGGGATCACGCGCCCCTTTGGCTTCGAGCGTCTGCGTGATCATGATGCGCGTGGCTGGGAAGACCTGAAAGAAGACGCGCGTAGCCGTATCCTGCCTGAATTGGCGTCACCCTTGATTGGTATCGATGCCGACCCCGAGGCGCTTGAGGCGGCACGACGCAATGCTGAACGTGCCTACCTAACAGAGGACACTATTCAATTCGAGCTGGGTGATGCACGCGATGCAGTCGCCCCAGCCCCTGTAGGCTGGATCGTCACGAATCCGCCTTATGGCGAGCGGCTTGATGAAGAAGACCTTGAATTCTGGCGTGAGTGGGCCGCCTGCTTAAAAAATGAATTTGCAGGCTGGCAAGTGAATGTGATTACCTCAGACCTTGATTTACCCAAGCACCTACGCTTGAAGGCAGAGCGCCGAACACCCATTTTTAATGGTGCACTCGACTGCCGTCTTTTCAGTTTTGAATTAGTGGCCAATAGTTATCGCAACGATCGATAAACAACAATCTGTTGTGTAAGTGCCACAATTCTGATGATATAAGGGTATTCCCTTAATTTCATTTGCAACGACTAGGGTTTTCCCTTAATATAGGGTTATCCCTAGTCAGCAAAGGAAGTCATCATGAAAATCAACAACGCAGCTCGCTTAACCGACAGCCTTGAGCGCGAACTTTTGGCAAAAGCGATGGAAGAGCAATTTCGCCCTCACCCGTTTCGTGCGGTGGGTCGAGTGGTACGCGGCTTGGTCGCCTTCACAAACTCGGCACGTGCTCACGCAAAACACAACAGTCTGTACTAAAACCGGGGGCTGAGCGCTAGATTGAAATGCGGGATAATACCCGCCATGAACCTACGCTCTGCACCGATGTCACCACTGGCGGTACCCCCCTTCGCGCCAGCACGGTCACGCCGTTTTGCCTCAATGATGTACGAAGGGGTCCTACTGTTTGCGGTGGTCTTTTTAGCTGACTACCTCTTTGACACGCTCACTCAAAGCAAACACGGGCTCACGCTCAGAGGCGCGCGTCAGGTTTGGCTTTTTTTCGCGATCGGCGTCTACTTTTTAGTTTGTTGGGCTCGGGGGGGTCAAACCCTACCCATGAAAGCGTGGCATATCCGTCTCGTCGCACTTGACGGTACCCCCGCGCGCTTTCGACAACTCGTGCTGCGTTTAGTGCTGATGTGGGTGCTCCCCTTACTTGGTGCTGCGGCAGTCTGGGGGCTCTCAAAGGCCACTAGCTGGCCCTCGGCACTCACGCTCATCGTCATCGCCCCCTTCACCGTACTAATCCCCACCTGGCTCACGCCACAGCAGCAGTTCTTGCATGATCTGCTGGCAGGCACTCGCCTGGTAAATGTTGCGGTCAGTACAAACCCTTAGTTATCGCATTCAGACACCTCAGTGGGTTGCACCAAAGCAAAGGGTGAGCCATGCTACGGGCTTCATCTCAGCCCACCCTAAGGTATGGTCGATCAATACGCTTCGCTTTATGAGTCTTTCGAATGGTTGGTGCCGACCCATTTCAACATTGGTCACGCCTGTTGCCACCGTTGGGCTAATAACCCCGCCGATGCTCGACGGATCGCCTTATTTTATGAAGACGAACAGGGTCAACGCGAAGTCTGGACCTACGAACGTCTAGCTGCAACTGCGAATCAATTAGCAAATGGTCTGACACGCATGGGCGTCAAACGCGGAGATCGCGTCGCCGTGATCCTGGGCCAACGTCCAGAAACAGTCGTGGCACACATTGCAATCTATAGCGTGGGCGCCGTTGTCTTGCCTTTATCCAATTTATTTGGCCCAGATGCACTCGAGCAGCGCTTGCGCGATGCGCAAGTGCGTGTGGCGATCTTTGATGACTTGTCCGCTACAAACGTCTTAGCAAGCCTGTCACGTTGCCCAACGCTGACCCAACTTGTCGGGATTGCAGTTGACGACGAACGCGTTTTAGCCTGGCCTAAACTTTTAGTGCGTCAACCTAGCGTCTTCAAACCCGTCACCACGCGCGCCGATGAGCCGGCAATCTTGCTTTACACATCGGGCACCACGGGCTCGCCCAAAGGTGCTTTATTGCCGCATTCAGTCTTGATCGGTAACCTGCCAGGGTTTGTCGCTTCACAAAACTGGTTTCCACAGGCGGGGGATATCTTCTGGTCGCCGGCCGATTGGGCGTGGACTGGTGGCATGATGGATGCATTGTTACCAACACTTTATTTTGGGCACCCAATCGTGGGGACACGCGGGCGCTTTAGTCCCGAGCGGGCGTTCGATATTCTCGAACGCTATCAAGTCACCAATACTTTTTTATTTCCAACTGCGCTCAAGCAAATGATGAAGGCGATTGCCCAGCCGCAAAGCACCTACAAGCTCTCGTTGCGCAGCATCATGAGCGCAGGTGAAAGCGTCGGCGACACCGTATTTTCTTGGTGCGAACAAGCGTTAGGCATCACGCCTAACGAAATGTTTGGCCAAACTGAAATGAATTATCTGATCGGCAATAGTCATCAGAAATGGCCAGCGCGCTCGGGCAGTATGGGCAAACCTTATCCTGGCCATCAAATCACGGTGTTACGTGAGGATGGCCAAGTCGCAGCCACAGACGAAGTGGGCGAAGTCGCCTTAAACCGTTTGGATATTCATGGACATCCTGACCCGATTTTGTTTCTGGGTTATTGGCGCAACGAGGCTGCAACGCTTGAGAAATTTACCGGTGACTGGTGTCGAACGGGCGATCTCGCACGCGTAGATGCCCAGGGGTATTACTGGTATGCCGGCCGGGCTGACGATGTATTCAAGTCATCG
>CAIYCP010000143.1 GCA_903924715.1 uncultured beta proteobacterium | reverse complement strand
TTAAGTGAGAATCATAATCTGTTTGAGCGAAATTTCAGAGAGCGCCGTAAAATTGAACGATCGATTAAACCTGCTCCACACCCTGTGGCCAGGAGGCTCTGTTTGAACTAGAGGTCAGTGATGTCAGCCCCCGAAGCGGTTTCAATGGTTTCTTCGCGATTTGCCCGGCGCCACGCGTGGTTCGACCCGTTTATTGCCGAGATGGACTTGGCCTTGCAGGTGTTGACGGGGCAGGTTGCGGCTACGCGTCCGAATCCAGCTGGTGCGGTTAAACCCGAGCTTGAGCCCACTTTGACCAAGCTTGAAAAAAACCACGCTGCGGGTTTAATGCGGGTCAATCATGTTGGTGAGGTGTGTGCGCAGGCGCTCTACAGGGGTCAGGCCGCCGCCACTGCGGACGCACCGATCGCAACGCTTCTGTATGGTGCTGCAGCCGAAGAGATCGACCACATGGCCTGGTGTCAGCAGCGGCTACGTGAACTTGACAGCCGCCCGAGCCTGTTGAATCCGGTTTGGTATGCGGGCTCATTCACACTTGGGCTAATGGCTGCGCGTGCGGGCGTTGCGCGTAATCTTGGTTTTATGGCAGAAACTGAGCGCCAGGTCGAAGCCCATCTTGAAGATCATCTCAAGCGCCTACCTTCAGATGACACCCGTTCGCGAAAAATCGTTGAGCAAATGAAAAGTGATGAAATCAACCATCGCCTGACGGCAGAGCGGGCCGGTGCGGCTCAGTTGCCTGGCGCAGTGCGTGTGGCAATGAAACTGATGTCCAAGCTCATGACCGCCACGGCCTACCGTATATAAGCAATCATTAGGATTTGCCAAGGTAAGGCCTACTTAAACGCATCTTTATTGCGATGCACAAAAACAACAAAATAAATATTTATGGTTTTTTTTGTAGATGTTCTTGCATCGCACAAAAAATTAGATTACTATTCGTTTATGGAAGTTGAGTCATAAGTGTTTTGACTGAAGATCGTGTTATCAAGGGATAACGTTTAGTCAGGGCACGTAGAGTAAGCAATACGTTCAGATGGATCAAAAACGTAAAGGCTTATTCCTTAACTTGCCACGATTGTCTCCTCCACCCTCCTCCTTTGGTGGATTTAGGCCAAGACCGCAAGGTCTTGGCCTCTTTTTTTGTCTAAAGCCAAACGCACTGCCCCTGCAGCACGGGGCCAATCAATGACTGTCGTGCCGCAGGTGGTGCAAGACAGGCGGCGCAACAAAATTTTGTCCTAGCCTTTAATATCACGCTAGTGCATTAAAAAACGACCCGTTGGCCCGAGCGCCTGCAGGCATTGCGGAGAATATTTTGCTCATACAGGATGTCAAACTTGCGGTGATTGGACTGGGCTATGTGGGCTTGCCTTTAGCGGTTGAGTTCGCAAAAAAACGGTCGGTGATTGGCTTTGATATCAATCCAGCACGTATTCAGGCCTTGCAGCAAGGGCATGATCAAACCCTAGAGGTTGATGATGCTGAGCTGGCCAGCGCGACGGGTTTACGCTGCACGGCTGACCGCGCAGACCTGGGCGCCGCAAACGTATTCATTGTCACAGTCCCTACTCCAATTGACGAATACAAACGCCCGGATCTCACCCCCTTAATTAAGGCAAGTGAAACCATTGGCGCAGTGCTCAAAAAGGGTGACCTCGTTATTTATGAGTCAACGGTGTATCCAGGCGCGACTGAAGAGGATTGCGTGCCGGTGCTTGAGCGTGTCTCAGGCCTTGTCTTTAACAAAGATTTTTTTGCCGGCTACAGCCCCGAGCGTATTAACCCAGGCGACAAAGAACATCGCGTCAGCACGATCAAAAAAGTGACCTCAGGCTCAACACCTGAGATCGCACAACTCGTTGATCAAATTTACCGCGAGATCATTGTGGCGGGCACCCATTGCGCGCCAAGTATCCGAGTCGCTGAAGCCGCAAAGGTGATTGAAAACACGCAGCGCGATGTCAACATCGCGTTGATTAACGAACTTGCGCTGATTTTTAATAAGCTTGGGATTGATACGGAGGCCGTGTTGAAAGCGGCCGGCACAAAATGGAACTTTCTACCCTTTCGTCCGGGTCTAGTGGGTGGGCATTGCATCGGGGTCGATCCTTATTACCTGACGCACAAAGCACA
>CAIYCP010000142.1 GCA_903924715.1 uncultured beta proteobacterium | reverse complement strand
GGCAACATCTAAACAGGCTGCCACACGCGGCGAAACGTTTTTGCCTGAAGCAGTCGCTGCAAACAAAATATGGCTATAACCACCAGCCAAGGCCAACACCTGTTGGGCCACATTTTCGGCCAAACTATCTGCTAGCTCAGGAGACTCGGCTAGCAGTACTTTTGAAACGCCCGTGATTTTTGCAGCATGCTCAGCAACCGCGCGCGCGTTCGCGCCAGCAACCAACACATGAATATCACCACCAATTTTTGTGGCTGCTGCCACAACATTGTGTGTCGCACCTTTTAATTGAACATTATCGTGTTCAGCGATGACAAGTATTGACATGGTTACACCACCTTTGCTTCATTTTTGAGTTTGTCGACCAAAGCAGCAACGTCTTGAACTTTAATACCAGCCGAACGTGCAGCGGGCTCAACAACTTTCAAGGTTTTTAGCCTAGGAGCCACGTCAACGCCTAACGATTCGGGCGTAACGGTATCGAGCTGTTTTTTCTTGGCCTTCATGATGTTTGGCAGAGTCACGTAACGTGGCTCGTTCAGACGCAGATCGGTTGTGACAATCGCAGGTAGCTTAAGTTCGATTGTTTCAAGCCCGCCGTCGACTTCACGCGTGACGCGCGCAACGCCCTCGCCCAGTTCGATCTTGCTCGCAAACGTTGCCTGCGACCAACCCAGTAAAGCGGCAAGCATCTGGCCGGTTTGATTTGAGTCGTCGTCGATCGCCTGTTTGCCCAAGATGATTAATTGAGGCTGTTCTTTTTCAGCCAACACCTTAAGCAATTTGGCGACAGCCAGCGGCTGAAGTTCAACATCTGTTTGCACCAAAATGCCGCGATCTGCCCCAATTGCCATGGCGGTACGGAGCGTTTCTTGGCACTGCGCCACACCACAAGACACCGCGATGATTTCAGTGGCGGCGCCCTTTTCTTTTAAACGGGTCGCTTCTTCAACCGCGATTTCGTCAAAGGGATTCATCGACATTTTGACATTTGCAATGTCAACGCCCGTCTGATCCGACTTCACGCGTACTTTGACATTGTAGTCTACGACGCGCTTTACAGGAACAAGCACTTTCATCCAACGATCTCCAGATATTAAAAATACAACTAAATCGGGTCTTACGCCCGACAATCAACCTTAGATTCTACCGGAACTCGCGCCCAAGCTCAGGCACTAGGTATGATATCGGCTGATTTCACAAGGAAATGTTTATGCTCGGGCAATGGCGTCTCATTCAGTTCGGTTTAATAGCAGTGCTTTTGAGCGGGTGTGGCACCCCCTCGCCCTCAGGCAGCGCCTCGTCGGAAGCCGGAAAAGCCGTTACAGGCACTGGCACTACGAACTCGGGCAGTTCGACAACCTCAACGGGCGCTGCACCTAGCGCAGAGGGGGGAATCAAGGCTCAGACCCCTGAAGCCCGTCGTGCAGCCATGCAGCGGTTTGGCTCCGAGCTGGCCTCAAGCCGCAAACTTTCTGAATCAAACGTGCTTAAGCTAATTGACGAAGCCCGCTATAACCCTACGGTGGCTCGCATTGTCGCTCCCCCCGCTGTCGGACAACCACGGGCACCGCGTAGCTGGGCGGCCTATCGCGGGCGCGTCGTCGAACCGATTCGGATTGCCCAAGGTCAAGACTTTATGCACCAATATGCCGCTGAGCTTGACCGTGCGACCGCGCGCTACGGCGTTCCACAAAACGTCATCGCCGCCATCATTGGTGTCGAAACTGTTTACGGTAAAAATCAAGGAAGTTTTCGCGTACTGGATTCACTCACGACGTTAGGCTTTGATTATCCCGATGCGTCGCGACCAGACCGCGCAGAGATGTTTCGCAATCAATTAGCCGACCTCATCGAGCTTGATTTAATGGGTCGCCTAGATGCCCGCACCCTTAAGGGATCGTATGCCGGAGCAATCGGAATACCGCAATTTATGCCCGGAAGCATCAAGCGCTTTGCCGTCAGCGCGAAAGGCGCCCAAGAAATCAATCTCAGCACCAATATGGCAGACGCAATTTATTCGGTCGCCAATTTTTTGGTTGAACACGGATGGCAACGTGGCTTACCCATCTTTGTACCGCTTAAATTGCCTACCTCGGCCAACAAGTTGGTAGACGGAGGATTAAAACCCACCCTTGACTGGCCTCAATTACAAGCAGCCGGTGCCAGACTACCACCCGGAATGAAAGACGCTTCTTGGATGCGCGTGCCTTTGGGCATCATCGATTTGCCAGAAGAAAATAGCGGCACCGTTGAACTACGAACTGCCACCCAAAACTTCTTTACCATTACTCAATACAACCGCAGCTACTTTTATGCCGCCTCGGTGGCCGATCTAGCGCAGGCCCTCAGCACACATTAAGATTTCGGATCAAACAAACCCGTTGAAAGATACCGATCACCCCGGTCACACACGATAAAAGCGATCGTGGCATTGCGAGCCGTTTCAGAGACGCGCAATGCTGCGACCAAGGCGCCCGCCGCCGAAACCCCCGCACAAATCCCCTCTTCAGCCGCCAAGCGTCTGGCCATCTCTTCGGCATCTTTTTGCTCGATGGATTCAAACTGATCGACCAACTTCGGATCATAAATTGCAGGCAAGTAGGCTTCAGGCCATTTTCGGATGCCCGCAATTTGCGACCCCTCAGCGGGTTGCGCCCCCACAATTGTGATCGCTGGATTTTTAGACTTTAAATAGCGACTGACACCCATGATCGTACCGGTCGTACCCATGGCACTCACGAAGTGCGTAATTTCACCCCCGGTTTGTTCCCAGAGCTCTGGACCCGTGGTGTTGAAATGTGCCAAGGGGTTATCTGGATTTGCAAACTGATCCAGCACTTTTCCTTGACCTTCCGCCTGCATTTTGCCGGCGAGATCACGGGCAAACTCCATACCACCACCGCTGGCAGGTGTCAGAATGAGTTTGGCCCCGTAGGCAGCCATTGAAGCGCGACGCTCGACAGAAAGATTATCGGGCATGATCAAAATCATTTTGTAGCCACGCATCGCTGCGGCCATGGCCAAGGCAATCCCCGTGTTACCACTGGTGGCTTCGATCAGTGTGTCACCTGGTTTGATTTCGCCCCGAGTCTCTGCCCCCAAAATCATGGCCAAGGCCGGACGATCTTTGACAGACCCCGCTGGATTGTTACCTTCAAGCTTGCCCAGCACAATGTTGCCACGCTCTTGTGCATTCTTTGAGAGCAGCCTTTGCAGGCGCACAAGTGGCGTATTGCCGACAGCCTTTTCAACGCTAGGATATGTTTTCATAGCAGTAATCATAACAAAGACAAGGGGGCCCAGCACGTATTTAACGGTTCGTATCAGGGTCAATCGTTGGTGTCACAAGGCCCGAAGATCGAGCCGCCGCATCGCGCGTTCGTTCACCGCCCAAGACGCGCAAACCAGCCGCCTGTAAGGCCTGAATACGCTTAGGACCAATGCCACGCACGCGATCTGACAAATCCTCAAGTGATTCGAAGCGACCCGCCCGGTTTCTTTCTTGCACAATAATCTGCGCAGTCCGTGGACCAACACCTCGCAAGTCTTGAAGTTGCTCGGCAGTTGCCGTGTTCAGATCAAGTGCCTGTGCCGACAAACTCAGCCCAAGCCCGGCTAGCACGCTCACCACGCTTGTGCGTCGCGATAAACGCTGACGCGCTTGAACCGCAAACGCTTGACCTATCAGCGGATCATTGTTGAATCCGTGTGACGCACCTAAGTTACTTGCAGGGTTCAACGGGCGTGCAATAGTGGACTCAGTAAAAGGGTTCATCGCTTTACCTCAAAAAGTTGACGCGAGCCAGAATCGGGCAGGTTTAGCCCGGTCTGTCGCACCGCTATGTTGAGGTTTTGCCTAGCCCTGAAGGGCTCAGACGTCGAACGATATCCAAGCGTAATTCACCGCTAACTTAG
>CAIYCP010000141.1 GCA_903924715.1 uncultured beta proteobacterium | reverse complement strand
CCCTGACGCCCGCTCCCGCTGAAGAAGACGAAGATGCGCCACACGATCCAATCACTCGGCCAGTCGGCCTGCGCCAGCGCGCATTTCCCTTGCTAGATCTATTGAAACGCGCAAAAGAAAAAGGCTACCCTGTTCTTTGGGAGGCTAGCTCACCGTGGTGAGTGCGATGGCAGCTGATCACTTGGTACCCGTAACCACATCGGCGTACTGAACCACTTGAGCGAGACGATTTCCGTTAAAACGCCTGTTCAAACAGCGCTCGAAAATCTGCCGTGGTCGTATGGCGCGGATTCCAGCGGTTGTAGTTCGCTTGCGTACACATCTGCGCCATTTCATCAAAGGTATCTTCGGTTACACCAACATCTCTCAGTCTTGGCGGGATACCCAAATCTAAGCACATCGTCTCAATCGCCTGCACAGCAGCCTGTGCGGCATCAAGCGTTGGCCATTGCTGAACCGGACGTCCCATCGCCATCGCGACGCGCGCAAATTTTTGTGGGTTCGCCACTAGATTAAAACGCGCCACGTGCGGCAAGCACAGCGCGTTTGATAAGCCATGCGACAAATGAAACTGTGCACCTATAAACCGTGCCATGCAATGCACATTGCCCAACCCAGTTTGCCCAAACGTCATCCCCGCTAAAGCCGAGCCACACAACATATTGAGCCCTGCTTCAAGATTGCCGCGATGCGCCACAAACGGACGAATATTCGAGGCCAGCAATTCTATCGCCTGCAAATTGATCGCATCAGTGATTAAATTTGTCTGCAACGAAAGATAAGATTCAAACGCGTGCACAAACGCGTCAATACCAGAGTGTGCGGCAACGTGAACCGGCACTGTGCGCAACGCTAACGGATCCAATATTGCGTATGTGGCGGGATTCAAGGCAGCATGTCGAATCGACATTTTGAGATTTTTTTCAGTGTCAGTAATGACACACGAACCTGAAACTTCAGAACCCGTTCCCGCGGTTGTGGGGATCGCGATTAAAGGTAGTGGCGCAATACTAAATTTATCAATCCCCTCGTAATCATGAATCCGCCCAGCATTGGTCGCTAAAATCCCAACCGCTTTGGCCACATCAATCGTACTGCCACCGCCAATCGCCAAAATCGCCGTTGCCTCATGGGCTTGGCACACGGCAAACGCCTTCTGCACAGTATGCGCACTTGGATCGGGTTCAATCTCAGTAAAGACCGCAGTCTGAACGCCCGCCGCCTTTAACAAGGTTTGTATCTGCGCGTAGAAGTCGCTTTTCAACAGCGCCGCATCAAGCGCCACAAACATACGCTGACACGCGAGCTTCGCAACAATCTCTGTGATTTTTTCTGACGCACCAACCCCCATGTAAATCGTAGAGGGGCAAAAAAAACTTGAAAGTGTGGTGGTCATGTTTTGAGAGTCCTGTGAACGCCGGTTACCTGTGAGGGCTCAGGCTGATAACGGCTCTCTAATCACAAAGCCGCCTGCTGCAATCAAGTCCAGTGATTCTATTCTGGTG
>CAIYCP010000140.1 GCA_903924715.1 uncultured beta proteobacterium | reverse complement strand
GTTTGCTTGGGCCGGCCAAGTTGCCCGCCGCGATTGCTGCCAAAATGAGCGCGGCAGTGACCCAGGTGATTACAACGGCTGAATTTCAGAAGTGGCTAACCGAGACGCAAGGAATTACGCCCGCACAAGATCCAAGTCCAGCAGCTTTTGCGAAAATCCATCATGCCGATATTAAAAAATGGGCTGAAATCGTGCGTATCTCGGGGGCTCAAGTTGATTGAGATGAAGCAAACGTTTTTAAAAGTGCATTTTGTTTTACTATCCCCGATTGCTATTTTTTTATCGGTTTTGTTATGAATCGATTTTCTCTGTCTAGTTTGATCGTTGGCGCATGCCTGACGCTGTCAGGCTGTATGGTCGGCCCAGATTATGTGCGGCCAGCTACCAAACTTCAAGATCAATTCAGCCAACCCAAGCAAACTGAGTTCACCGAGGCGCTCGATGCGAACAACACGCAGCGCATCAATCCGGTGGCCTGGTGGGCTAGTTTTAAAGATCCTACGCTTAATCGCTTGCTCGCGCGGGCAGCCAGTGACAATCTGACTCTTCAGCGCGCAGCGGTGCGTGTTGCGCAGGCGCGTTCGCAGTTTGGCGTCACTGAAGCGACGCTGTTGCCAACCGTGGCGTTAAGCGGAACGGGCGCGCGCAATGATCAGCCCAACGCGTTGACACAATATCTCAACACCTCGTCGATTTCGAATACGCGTAACTTATTCGTTCAAGCCAATTGGGAAATCGACTTCTGGGGTAAGTATCGACGTGGCATTGAAAGTAGCTTGGGCTCTTATATTTCAGTTGCAGCTGCTTTTTATTCTGCCGATGTGTCGCTCGCCTCGGATGTTGCCAACACTTATATCAATATCCGCAATTACGAAAGCTTGATCGAGGTGGCCAAAACTAATTTAGCACTTCAGGCTGAGAGTTTGCGTATTGCGGGTTCGCGCTATAAAAATGGTTCGACTTCGTTGCTTGATTTAAGCCAGGCTGAATCGCAATACGAACAAACAAAATCTCAGATCCCGGGTTTGATTGCATCGTTAAAAATGTATCAATACGCCATGAGTATCTTGTTAGGCGAGTCACCCGACTATTACGAACAAAACTTCGAGAGCACGAAAGGCGCGCTAGCTGCCCCTGCTGCATTGCAAGTGGGCATCCCTAAAGATTTACTCAGAAGGCGCCCTGACGTATTGCAAGCCGAATATGCGGCAGCCGCGCAGTCGGCCTTGATTGGCGTGAATGCAGCGGCCCTATATCCAAGTTTTACCTTGAGTGGTTTCTTTGGTTTTCAAAGTGTCACGACGAACAACACCACCCAATCTAGCTTGTTTTCGTGGGATAACCGAAATACTTCGATCGCGGGTAGTTTTATGTTTCCGTTGTTTTATCGTGGCGCAATCACCGATCAGATCAGAGTGCAAGATGCCGTCTTTCAACAAAGCGTATTGACCTATCAAAATCTTGTATTGCAAGCGCAAAAAGAAGTGCAAGATTCTTTGGTGACGATTTCGACGACACGTAGCGCGGCCCAAGACCTGAAGAAATCAGTCATTGCGGCAGAGCAGGCCGCAAAACTGGCGCTCGATCGTTACAAAGCAGGCCAAGTTGATTACAACACGGTCATTATTGCTCAGCAGCAGTTGTTACTTGTGCAGAGCTCGCTGGTGCAAACGTCAACTAATAATTTACTCGGTTATGTCTCTGCATTTAAATCTTTAGGGGGAGGGTGGTCTGGCGATTTATTGACGCCGTCATTACCCGATCCCATGGTGGCCGAGATGAAACAACGTACTGATTGGGGTAATGCCCTCAGTCATCAACCCGATCCACGTTTAGTTCAGTCTAGTGAGACCATTCAATGAGCCCCTTCCTGCACACGCCGCTCATGCGAACTGCTGCAATTACCCTTGCGCTATTAACGGGTTTTGCGCTGTCCGGCTGCGAAAAGAAACCCGTTGCAACGGCTGCACCGATCAAAGTCACGGTTGCCAAACCAGTCGCTCAAGAAGTGAGAAGCTATGAGATTTTTGATGGCGTGATTTCGCCATTGCTGACTGTCAATCTTGAGGCGCGCGTCCCCGGTTACTTAAGCAAGATTGCTTTTGAAGATGGTGCGTTTGTTAAAAAAGATCAATTGCTTTTTGTGATTGAGCAAGATCAGTACATTCAACAAGTCAATTTAACGCAGGCGATTTATAACGAGGCCAAAATTGAACTGGCGCGTCAGCGGGCTTTGTTAAAAGACAACGCAACTTCGCAAGCCTCGGTTGATAAAGCCTTGTCGGCATTTCTGCAGTCTGACGCGAACTTAAAACTTGCGCAATTGAATTTGACTTACACCGAAGTGAAGGCACCTTTTGATGGGCTGATGGGGCGACACTTAATTGATGTTGGTAATTATTTAGGCAGCAGCCCATCGGGGGTCAAGCTAGCGACGATTCAGAAAATCAATCCAATCTATGTTTACTTTTATATCAACGAGCGCGATTTACTGAAATATCAAAAGCGTTACGTCAACGAAGAAAACCGTAAGTCACTCGTGAATACCTTGCCGGTCTATGTGCAGTTGCAAGGCGAAAAGGGTTATCCCCACAAAGGGACGCTAGACTTCGCGGCCAACTTGCTCAGCACAAGCACAGGCTCGTTGCAATTGCGAGCCGACATCCCAAATGACAAGCTCGAGCTGCTTCCTGGTCTATACGGCAAAGTGTTGGCTGAATATGGTGAGAAGCGTCAGGCAGTTTTGATTCCGGGGCGCGCGGTACAGACAGATCAGCAGGGGGATTACATTTTTGTGATGGATGACAACAAAAAAGTCGAACGTCGCGCGGTCAAGCTGGGCCACCGATTCGATTCATTGGTTGAAATTGTTCAGGGCTTAAAGGATTCTGAAACCTTTGTGCTCAATGGTTTTATCAATGTGAGCAGTGGTCAAACCGTCAATCCCGAAACGACAACGGTCGCGCCTTTACCTGCACGATAAAACAGTCAGGCAACAGGACACGCCATGCTTTCAAAATACTTTATCGAACGCCCTGTACTGGGCAACGTGATTGCTTTAATCACGATGCTCATTGGTGCGGTTTCTATCTTTGGTTTGCCAATCGCGCAATACCCGCCGATGACGCCGCCGACAGTACAAGTGACCACCAATTGGCCAGGCGCGAGTGCGGCCTTGGTGCAGCAACTGGTTGCCAGCAACGTTGAGAACCAAGTGAACGGCGTGCAAAACATGCTGTACATGGAGTCTGATTCGACTAACGATGGTCGCTACACACTGACGGTGACCTTTGAAGTTGGCACCGACCCCAATATTGCTCAAGTGAACGTGCAAAACCGCGTTGCAATCGCCTTGCCTTCGCTGCCGCAGGCTGTGCAGCGCCAAGGCGTGACGACCAAGGTGCAGTCGACCGCTATTTTGCAGTTTGTGACGCTCACGTCGAGCAATCCTGAGCACGACGCACTATTTCTCAGTAACTTTGCGAATTTGCAGATGCAGAACCGGTTGGCCCGTCTTCCGGGTGTGGCCGCTGCGAATGTGTTTGGTGTCGGCAACTACAGCATGCGCGTCTGGCTGGATCCTGCTCAATTAAATATGCGTAGCCTGACCCCCTCTGATATCAGCGCTGCGATTAGTCGACAGAACGTGATGTTGGCGGCTGGGCAACTGGGCGCACCGCCTGTGCCCACGGGTCAAGATTTTCAACTGACGTTGAACGTGACCAGTGCGCTCGATACGCCCGAACAGTTCGGCCAGATCTTGATTAAGATCGACGAGCAGGGCGAGATGACGCGTCTGCGAGATGTTGCGCGCATTGAAATGGGTAGCCAGAACTACAGTCAGTTCTTTCGCTTAGACGATCGTCCAGCGGGCGGGATTGCGATTTATCAGTTGCCATCGGCGAACGCCATCGCAACGGCGAAGGCCGTGCATGCAGAGATGGTCAAAATTTCAAAGAATTTTCCGAAAGAAATCAAATGGGAAATCCCGTTTGACACCACCATGTTTGTGACGGCATCGATCAACGAGGTTTACCACACCTTGTTTGAGGCAGGGATTTTGGTGCTACTGGTGATCATGCTGTTTTTGCAAGACTGGCGTGCGACGCTGGTGCCAGCAACGACGGTTCCGGTGACGCTGATTGGCGCGTTTGCTTGCATGGCTGGCATGGGCTTTTCAATCAATTTGTTGACGCTGTTTGCCATTGTTTTGTGTATCGGCATTGTGGTGGATGATGCAATTGTGGTGGT
>CAIYCP010000139.1 GCA_903924715.1 uncultured beta proteobacterium | reverse complement strand
GTCGAAAACTCGTTGGCGACTAAGTGCAGCGTGCCGCTTGGCGGATTGGCCCGTAATCTGTACGACATGCATAGCAAGCTTGGCCATGGCAAGCTCGATTACGGTAGCATCTACGAAACTTTAGGTAAAAAATAATTTAACTAAAAACATGAGGAGATGATCATGAGTCAAAACAATAATGGTGCAGGTCAGAAAGTTGGCTTTGTTGGTTTGGGTGCGATGGGTGGTCGTATGGTTGCCCATTTGAAGGGCTTTGCTGAAGTGCAGGTCTTCGATCTGGATGTTGCACGTAGTGAACTGGCTGCAGCCTCGGCCAGCGGCAAGGCGGTGACTAGCATCGGCGCGATGGCCGATGCCCAAGTCGTGATCTTGATGTTGCCTGATAGCCCGATAGTCGACAAGGTCTTGCGTAATGAGTTGCTCAAAACCTTAAAGCAGGGAGCAATGGTGATCGATATGAGTTCGTCGACGCCGGCCAATACCATCGAGAACGCCAAGCTCGCAAAACAGCATGGCATTACGTTTATTGATGCGCCCGTATCGGGTGGGATCGGTGGCGCTGAGTCGGGCAAGCTGGCCATCATGGCTGGTGGCGACGCCGCAGACTTTGCGCGCGCCTTGCCCTTGCTCAATCGTATGGGGACTAAAGTTGTACACGTGGGCCCCGTGGGTTCCGGCCACGCTGTTAAAGCCCTGAACAATTTGTTGGGCGCAACGATTTTAGTAGCTACCTCTGAGATTTTTGCTGCAGGCGAAAAGTTTGGGCTCGATCCTGTCGTAATGCATCAAGTGATTGATGCATCAAGCGGCGGCAGCTTTATGAGCGCACAGGCTTGGCCGCGCGCCGTATTGCCCAAGACCTGGGATTTTGGCTTTGCGATGCAATTGATGAACAAAGATGTCGGGATTGCGATGTCACTGATCGAGTCCACTGGAGTAAAAACTGTTTTGTGTGAAGCGAATGCCGCGTTATGGGCGAAAGCCGTCAAAGAGACTCCAGGCGCTGATATGACTGGCATCACAAAAGGAATTCGTGAGGCTGCTGGGCTCTAGCGAGTTCAGTCGCGAGCGGCGCATGCCTGTGCTTTATGCCTAAAGGCATCGTCGGTTCAGCGATTGCTTGGTTGCGCGAGCGTCGCTTGGCAAAACATTGAAAGGTTGAAAATGCGTTTAGCAATTTTGGATGATTATTTGGGTATTGCGCAGACGATTGTGGATTGGAGCGTGGTGCCGGGGCTTGCAGTCGTTGGATTTCGTGATCATGTGCACGATCAAAATGAGTTGATCGATCGCTTGGCCGAGTTCGATGTCGTGATGCGGATTCGCGAACGTACTGAGTTTCCGCGAGAAGTGCTCGCGCGCCTGCCTAAGTTGAAGTTGATTTTGGCCACAGGCATGCGTAATGCACGTTCGATTGATCTGCACGCCGCCGATGAACTGGGCATTGTTGTCAGTACGACTGAGGCGCAACATCAAACAACGGTTGAAGTGACCTGGGCGTTGATTCTTGGGTTGTTTCGCTCGATTCCGCAAGAAAGTGCCTCGTTGCGTGCGGGTGGCTGGCAGGTGAGCTTAGGGCGTGGT
>CAIYCP010000138.1 GCA_903924715.1 uncultured beta proteobacterium | reverse complement strand
GGATGAGAAAAATGGTGAAAGGTAAGTAGAAATCCCTAGTAATGCGATTATCGCACTACTAGGGATGAGTACCAACTTGCCCGGAAATCAGCTTAAATACGGCTTAAAGTAAAGCAATAGTTAGCCCGAGTGGTCGTTGTGAGCTTGTGCGCAGGGCGCTCAGCTCATTTCAAAGCCTTTGTAGCCCTCGCTGGCAACTTTGTCACAGATCGAACGATAGTGTGCAAAGCCACCCGCATAAGGCATGAACACCTGAGGCTTGCCGGGCACGTTTGCACCCAAATACCAAGAGTGCTTGACCTTTGGTAGCAGGGTAGCTTGGGCAGCACGGTCAACCTCTTTTTGCCAAGCTTCACTTGCTGCTTCGCTTGTTTCGACGCAGTTCAGGCCTTTTGCTTTCATTTTGCTGATGCAGTCGCTGATCCACTCGACGTGTTGTTCGATGGTGGGCGGCATATTGCTTAGCACCGATGGGCTACCTGGGCCTGTGATGGTGAACATATTTGGAAAACCAGGTACTTGAAGCCCCAGATTTGTACGCGGGCCGGCACTCCAGTAGTCTTTTAATGTGCGTTTATTACGACCCACAATATCCAACCTGACGAGCGAACCCGTCATGGCATCAAAGCCGGTCGCAAATACGATGATGTCAACTTCGTATTCTTGCTCTGTGGTTTTAATACCTTTAGCCGTAATTTTTTCGATGGGCGCCGAGCGCAGATCGACAAGCGCAACGTTGTCGCGGTTGTAGGTCTCAAAGTAATGATCATCAATCGGTGGGCGCTTACCCGCAAATGGGTGGTCGATATCAGACAGGATTTCGCCCATTTTTGGATCTTTGACAATTCCGCGAATCTTTTCGCGGATAAAGTCAGCTGCAGTTTTGTTCGCTGCATCGTCGGTTAACAGATCACGATAAGAGGCTCTGAATTGAAAACCGCCCATTTCCCACTTGTCTTCGTAGGTCTTTTGCCGAATATCGGCTGGCGTCTCAACGGCTGAACGATCTTCAATATAGAAAGCATGACCGTTTGTATTCGAAGTCATGACCTTGTAAATATCGGCAGCGTGCTCTTTGGCGTACTTTTTAAACTCTGGGGTCAAGGGGTGGTGACGCGCTGGCAGGCTGTAATTTGCTGTGCGCTGAAAAACAGTGAGATGCTTGGCTTGGGCCGCGATCACGGGGATGGCCTGAATACCGGTTGAACCGGTGCCAATAATGCCGACTCGCTTGCCTGTGAAGTCAACACCTTCATGTGGCCACTGGCCCGTGTGATACCAGTCGCCCTTAAAGTCACTGATGCCTGGGATTTTAGGCACGTTGGCGTTAGACAGGCACCCAACCGCGGTGATTAAGAACTGAGCGTCGTATTGCTCGCCCGTGTCGGTTGTCACTAACCAGCGATTTGTTGACTCGTTGAAATGCGCTTGAGTCATGGCGGTGTTCAGTTTAATGTCTGAGCGCAGCTTGAGTTTGTCCGCGACAAAATTCATGTAACGTAAGATTTCAGCCTGCTGGGGATAGCGCTCTGACCATTCCCACTCTTGCACAAGCTCTTGCGAAAAGTAATACATGTAGGTGTGGCTTTCAGAGTCGCAACGCGCTCCAGGATAGCGATTCCAGTACCAAGTGCCGCCGACGCCCGCACCGCGTTCGATGACCTTGGCGTTAAGCCCCAGTTTGTCGCGCAGGCTGTGAAGTTGGTACATGCCTGCAAAGCCCGAGCCAACAATAATGGCATCAACGCGTTGAATAGTTGCTGAAGTGTTCATGGCTTGTCTAAATTGGTTTTGTAAGAGCTTTAAAATACCACAAGGGGAGTAGGGATGGTGAGTGCCGAGATTTTTAATCGCAAAAGATTCGGTACCAAAGACTAAAACCCGTCTTTGACCAGAATGATCGCCTCAACCTCAACTGTCATGCCATTGGGCAGCGAGCCCATTCCGACCGCCGAGCGGGCATGTTTGCCGCGCTCGCCAAGCACTTCGACCAACAGATCAGAGCAACCGTTGATGACCTTCGGTTGGTCGCCAAAGTCGGGCTCAGCGTTGACCATGCCCAACAGCTTGATCACGGCTTCGACATGATCAAGTGAGCCGATCGCTGTGCGTATCGTTGCTAAGAGTTGCAAGCCAACACGACGCGCGTCGGCGTAGCCGCGTTCAACCGAGCAGTCACGCCCCAAGCGCCCGATGCTGATTTTGCCGGCGTCGTCGCGTGGGCCTTGACCCGAGAGGTAAAGTAATTGACCGGCCCTGCGCCAGGGCACATAGCTTGCGATGGGCGTAGGGGGCGTTGGCAGTTGCAGGCCAAGTTCTTTCAGTTTTGCTTCAGGTGACATATTTTTCTCAACCGCCGCCATACAGATATTTAGGGAGCCACAAGGTCATGCCGGGCCAAGCGTACATGATCGCCATGCAAATGATCACGATAAACATGTAAGGCATCATGCCTGCAAAAATCTGATTCAAGGTGACGTGCGGTGGTGCCACGCCTTTCAGATAGAACGCTGACATGGCTACAGGTGGTGATAAGAAGGCCGCCTGCAAGTTCACAAAGACCAGAGTGCCCCAAAGGATGGGATCAATTCCAAAATGCGTGAGCATTGGCAAAAAGATTGGCACAAAAATCACAATGATTTCAGTCCATTCAAGTGGCCAGCCCAGAACAAAAATCAAGGCTTGCGACAGCAGCATAAACTGCAGTGGTGAGAGGTTCATGCTCAGCACCCAGGTCTCAATGATTTGTTGCCCGCCCAAAATCGCGAAGACCGCCGAGAACAAGGCAGAGCCGACAAATAACCAGCAAACCATCGAAGTTGTTTTGGTGGTTAAGAACACAGCTTGTTTCATGCGTTCAAACGTAAACGAACCCGATGACCAGGCCAGTAAGAACGCGCCTGCCGCGCCAATTGCTGCCGACTCAGTTGCCGTGGTGACCCCGAGCAAGATGACCGCGAGCACCACCACAGTCAAAATCCCCAGCGGCATGACCGACTCAACCAACAGCTTGAGGATTTCAAACTGCTCATCTTTTAATTTTCGGTAATAGTTGATGAGCAGCAGTAAGGTCAGAAATGACGTAATCCAGAAGTAGAGATAAAAGTTGCTTGACGGTGGGGTGTAGACGTCTGCTTTTTGACTGTCAGCATTTTCGGGATCCGCATCTAAAGCAATGAGGCCACCGCTGCTGCTCGACGAACGTGAACTTGTTGCGCTGTCAGCACCGATTTCGACCAACACTTCTTCTTGCGCTTTAGCCGGCGCTTGTGAGGTGAGCGCCGAAAGTGGCTTAGCCAGAACAAGCACCGCTTGCGCTTCGTCGAATTGTGTCTTGGGATGAATGACCACATACCACCAGGTACCGGCGATGAGCGCGATCGTCATGATCATCGGAAACATTGCCGAAATCAGATTCTTGATAATGCGCCCGTAAGTCACGCGCGTGCCCTCGGGCGCATTGAGTAAAGGTCCGGGTGCGAAGGCAGCCTTGACGGTTGCGATCAATAAGTTATTTGAGTAGTGATCGCGTAGGTAAGCAATTGCCGGGGGGATCGGGACCTTCAATTGCTCGGGTGGCAGTTTTGGCGCAATCTTTGGATCAATGAGTGCCCAACCGATGACATAGATTAAATACAGCAACGCCAGAAAAAATCCTGGCAACATGGCAGCGGCGTAAAGCTTGACCACAGATTGACCGGCCACCGCAGCGTACACAATAATCATGACCGAAGGCGGGATCAAGATGCCGAGCGTACCGCCGGCAGTGATGACACCACTGGCCAAGCGCACGTCGTAGCCTGCATTGAGCATGGGCTTGAGCGCGATCACGCCCATCAGAACCACGACTGCGCCGACTAAGCCGCTGGCAATACCCCAGAACGTACAAATAACCAGGGTTGCAACCGCGAGCGAGGCAGGCATGCCTCTAAACGCGAGTTGAACACTGTGGAACATTTTGTCGACTAAGGCACCACGCTCCATGACGTAGCCCATGAGTACAAAGAGCGGAATCGACAATAGCGTGTCATTCGTCATCCCTCCGTAGGTACGCTGAACCATCAGGGCAAAGATTTTATTGTTTGTCCAGACGTCACTTGGGTCATAAAAAGCAAAAAAGCCAAAGGCCATCCCTAAACCCATCAGGGTAAAGGCAGTGGGAAAGCCCAGCATAATGACAACAACAATCATGCCTAGCATCAAGAGGCCGAGATACGGATCACTCATGACTTGTCTCCTTTCAGGCCACCAATGCGATGGTGGGCCTCTTCATCAATCGTTTTGGCGCGTGCAATAGCCATGTTCTTTGAATCTTCATCCACGTAGGTAGATGCCTGCAGTTGTTGCTCAACCACATCAATCTCTTCTGCGTCTTTTAGGCGCTCTGGCCATTCGCCCGTCTTGATACAGATCACGCAGCGAATCATTTCGATCAGCCCTTGCAAAATCAGAAATCCTCCGGCGATTGGGATCAAAGACTTAAAGTGATAGACCGGCGGGCCGTTGGCGATTTGGGTGGTGTGCTCACCAATCCGCCACGAGTCGGCTGCGAACGTGTAGCCGGCGTAACAGAGCGCGGCGATGCCTGGAAGAAAAAAGGTGACGTACAAAATAAGGTCGAGGGTCGCTTGTGTGCGAGGCTTCATGGAGCCATATAAAAAGTCTCCACGAACGTGACCATTTTGTGCGAGGGTGTAGGCGCCTGAAAGCATAATGACCGCGCCGTAAGACATTGTTGAAAGCTCACCAATCCATGCCGAAGGGGCGTTCAAGACATAACGTCTAAATACATCGATACATACCATCACCATTAACAAGATGATGAGCCATCCCGAGCCCTTGCCAACGAAGGTGCTGATCTCGTCGACGACAAGCATGAGCTTTTTAAAATCTCTTTTTGTTTCCATGATCTGCTTCAGTTTTGCGATTTAACGGCAAAAAATAATCCGGATAGACGGCTATCCGGATCATGGGTCAAACCTGCGAGTGCTTAAGACTTCTTAGGTGCAAAGTAATGGTCGTAAGCCATTCTGTAATCGACGTTAGTGAAGTTCTGCCACCGACCTGCACGGCGGGCAAACTCACGTTGTGACTCAAGGACAGCTTTGAAATCTGCATTTTCTTCAGATTTCTTGGCGATGATCACATCCCAAGCCTTGAGTTGATCTTCAAGGACCGACTTAGGCGTTTGGTAGAAACGCACCTTGTCTTCGGTTTGCAATTTAACAAAGTCAGAAGAGTAACGGTCGACAGCTTTCCATGACATTTCGGCTGAAGCAGCTTCAGCTGTAACGTTGATGATCGATTTTAGATCAGCGGGCAGCGCATCATATTTCTTTTTGTTGAACAGGATTTCAAACTGCTCTGAGCACTGATGAAAACTTTGCAGCATGCAGACTTTTGATACGTCAGCAAAACCTAGCGAGCGATCTGAAGACGCATTGTTGAACTCAGCAGCATCAAGCACGCCGCGATCCATTGCAGGCACAATATCTGCACCGCCTAGAGCTTGAACAGATGCACCCATTGCGTTGAAGATTTCAATCGACAGGCCGACAGTGCGGAACTTGAGCCCTTTGAAGTCTTCAGTTTTGGTAATAGGCTTCTTAAACCAGCCAAGTGGTTGAGTTGGCATTGGGCCGGAAACAAATGACACAACATCCATTTTCAGACCGGCGTAGATTTTCTCAAGCAACTGCTTGCCGCCACCATACTGATGCCAAGAGAGCAGCATGTTGGGATCCATACCGAAGGCGGGTCCAGAACCCCAAAGTGCCAGAGCTGGGCTCTTGCCATAGTGGTAGGCCAACACGCCATGACCACCGTCGAGTGTGCCGGTTGACACCGCGTCAAGTAGACCGAAGGCGCCGACGACTGAGCCGCTTGGCAGCACGTCGATTTTGAGGCGGCCGCCAGACATCGAGTTCACTTTATTTGCGTAGTCGAGCGCGTACTCGTGAAAAATATCCTTCGCAGGCCAGGTTGACTGAAAGCGAAAGTTGACGGTTTGGGCGTTTGATACCATGGGGAAACCCAAGGTAGCCATGCCTGCACCGGCTGCAGTGGCGCCGGTTAGAAATTTACGGCGAGCTTTTACCGCATTGACTGCTGGCTTGATTGCACTCATGAAGGTCTCCTCACTGAAATTAAATAAAAACTATGACAGATCTATGACAGATAAGTATAGATCGCAGTGCTTATGAATGACCTAGGGTTATTCCCTAAGATCGTAAACTTTAGCGTCGATAAAGTTGTCAGTTTCACGTAATTTCTTTGGTCAGCAAACCCTTGGCCAAGGCCTTTAG
>CAIYCP010000137.1 GCA_903924715.1 uncultured beta proteobacterium | reverse complement strand
GCTCGGTCAATCACAAGGCGGTATGTATTTGGTTGAAACGGTTCAAGACGTGACGGCCTTGCAAGTGACAGATCCGACTCAACTTGCGTTTGTGACGCAAACAACGTTATCGGTGGATGATGCGGCGGAAGTTGCGACGGCATTACGTATCAAATACCCAACGATCATCGAGCCTAAAAAAAGTGATATTTGTTACGCCACGCAAAATCGGCAAGACGCCGTCAAGATGTTGGCTCCTGAATCAGATCTGGTGTTGGTCGTTGGAAGCGCGAATAGTTCAAATTCAAATCGTTTACGTGAAGTGGCCGAGCGCAAAGGCATACCTTCCTATTTAATCGATGGTGCAGGTTCGATCGACCCCGCTTGGTTGGTGGGTCGAAGTCGCATCGGGATTTCTGCAGGTGCCTCCGCGCCTGAGCTGTTGGTGCAACAAGTGATTGATCGTTTGAAAGCGCTGGGCGCCATCTCAGTGCGCACCCTGCCAGGTTTGCATGAGAACGTTTCGTTTCCTCTGCCTAAGGGTTTGTCGCGCAAGGTCGCAGAATGAGCTTGACTGCATTGCAGGTCATGCAAGACGCACCGGTCATTCCGGTGATCGTGTTGCATGATGTTGCCCATGCAGTGCCTCTTGCGCAGGCCTTGATTGCTGGCGGCATTCGTACGCTTGAAATCACCATGCGAACTCCTGTTGCGCTTGACTGTATGCGTGCGATTTGTGCTGAAGTGCCTCAGGCAATTGTTGGGGCGGGCACGGTATGCAGCACGCGTGACTTAGACGCTTGCCTTGCAGCCGGGGCGCGCTTTGCTGTGAGCCCAGGATATACGACGCAGTTAGGTGTGGATTGCCGCAAGCGTGACGTACCGTTGCTGCCTGGCGTGGCTACGGCGAGCGAGATTATGTTGGCACAAAATGATGGCTACACTGCGCTTAAGTTCTTTCCGGCGCTGCAAGCAGGTGGCGTTGGGATGCTCAAGGCGCTTTATGGCCCCTTCGCACATATTCAGTTTTGTCCAACAGGTGGGTTGACGGCTCAAAATGCGGCTGAGTTCTTGGTGCTTCCAAACGTGGTGTGTGTTGGGGGTTCTTGGTTGGTGCCCGCCGATGCCTTGCTCAGCGCTGACTACGCACGCATTGAAACCCTGGCGCGACAAGCAGTACAACTGGCGCGATAACTTTAAAGCGCAGCTTGAACTTGTTGGGCCGTTGGCAAACTGGCGACCGCGCCCCAACTTTGTACCGCCAGTGATGCTGCAGTGTTCGCGTAGCGTGCTGCAGTGAGTAAGTCATCGCCAAGCGCTAACCTGGCCAACAGGTTGCCGCAAAAGCAGTCACCTGCACCAGTTGCATCCGCCATGTTAACTACATGCCCTGGCACTAAAACGGCATCATATTGTGGTGAGGTGATCTTGCCATTCGGTACTGGGCGTTGTTGGCTGACGAGTGCGCCCTTTGGCCCGAGTTTCAAGACGACACGAGGCGCACCTTGATCGTGTGACCAGCGTGTGATCATCTCGGGGTCAGTTAAGCCCGTCAGTGCAATCATGTCTTCTAGGCTAGGTAAAAATAAATCGCACCGACTAATCGTATTCGTAATGTGAATGCGCGCCCGTTCAATTGACCAAAGCTTCAGTCTAAGATTCGAGTCAAAAGACACGTGTGTGTGTGTGCGGCGCGCAATATCGATGGCAGCAAAAACGGTATTGCAGGCTTGCTCAGAAATCGCCAGTGAGATGCCAGATATATGCAGCCATTTTGAACGTCCGATGATCGCAGTAGGCGTGCCTGAGAGCCAGTTGACGTTCATTTTGCTGGCTGCAGAGTCTGCGCGTCGATAACTAAATGTATGCCCGGTTGGGCCATGGGTGACAAAATAAATGCCGGTTGGTGAATGGGAATCTACTTCAACGCCTTCGGTATTGACCCCTTCGGTTGCCCAAAGCCCGCGAAGTTGTTGGGCAAAGTTGTCGTCGCCCAAGCGCGTTAAGTACGCGGTGCGCACACCCGCACGCGCCGCTGCAATGGTTGCATTGCTGGTGTCGCCACCAAACCCCTGCAAATATTGAGGTTGATCAGGTGAGGTTTGATTGAATTCAACCATGGCCTCGCCCAGCGCAACAACCTCAATATTTTTTTCGTGACGTGTTGTAGCTAAAACCATATCAATCGAAGGTAATTTTTTGTAACGTGTTGTGGCTAAGTTGCATAAGGTGTTATGGATCGGTTCAGGCGCCTCGTACACTTTTTTCGCAAGGCGCTCTGAGTCTGAAGCTTGGAGCTATTTAGGCTGCACAAGTAAACCATCCTGATAAAACCGAGCGACCTCGTTAAAAAGGCTAAATCTCTTGACTTCATTCATGACGCCATGGGTACCGTCACTAAGCATCACCATTTTTTTATTGGGCGAGTTGGTCATTAATGGAAACAATGTTTCTGCCATGTAGGGTGGCGTATCGGCATCCCACTCAGCCAAAATTAACAGCGTGGGTACGGTGAGTAATTTAGGATCAAAGGCGGGTTTGCCGGCGCTCCAGAACAAACGGCTGTCTTGCACGCTGCCATTCGGTGCTCGAACGTACTTTGGATTGGCTTGCGCACCGACAGGATCTGAGGCAAAGGTGGCCTCGGCCCAAGCGTCAAACCAGGCCTGAGGTTGCGGGTCTCGTCCGGGTTGAACGCCAGTGCTTTTGCGTTTAAAGGCCGCTTCAACCGTTACGGTACGGTATGCGCCTAGTTGGCCGCCTGAGTCGGTCAGTGATGCACTTTTGCGTAACCAAACCGGCGCGTAGAGTACTAGGCGGTTTACCTTGTCAGCGTGGCGTGTGGTGTACAGCGCTGTGATGGCAGTGCCCCAAGAGTGGCCGATCACATTGATCTTCTCGACCCCGCGGCGCTTGCGCACAAAATCTGCTGCGGCAGCATAATCGCGGGCTGCGGTATCCGTATCAGCGATCGGTTTGTTTTGCATGGCCGGTTGATCCATCTCCGCTGGGCGGGTTGATTTGCCGTAGCCGCGTATATCGACCATATAAATGTCAAAGCCTTGTTGTGCCAGTACGTCCATCCAAGATAAGCCATCTAACCGTAGATCAAAACCCGTCTCTGACGGGTAGGTGGCGCCATGTACAAATAAAACAACGTTATCTTTGTTGAAAGAGGTTGTTGTCGCCAGGCGCTTATTTCGCACATAGAGGTTAATCCCAGCGTCGCCGCTAGGCACCATAAAATCCTCAATCACGAGCTTAGAGTTAGCGGCCACGGTGATGGCGGGTGCGTTTGCTGCCGTCTGGGTTGCGCAACCGTTCATTAATAAGGCGGCGACGCCCAGTGTCGTTAACGTGACAAGCTGACGAAGCTGTCGAAGCGGTGATCGTGTGTTCATGGGTAATCTCCGGATTATCTGAGCCAAAAAAGAAGGGCAACTCAATTTTGTTTGTATGAACAGAGTACTAGAGCGAGCCCCTGTCCGCAAGAAGGACACAACCCCCTATTGCGTGCGAAAATCGGTTGCAAACACATGGGTCGTTTGCGATTTAATCGATTTTGGCGTGCTTTTCTAACAAATAAACAATGAAACTTTGGGCAATTTCCGATTTGCATCTGGGCGTGATGGCCAACCGACAAGGTTTGCGAGACTTGCCTGCTCATCTTGCCGACTGGTTGATCTTGGCGGGTGATATTTGTGAAAGTACAGAACTGTTGATCGAAGCCTTTACGCTGTGCACGCAAAAATTTGCAAAAGTGTTTTGGGTGCCCGGTAATCACGAACTATGGCTTGTCGATCGGCGTCAAGATGGTATGACTAGCCCGATGAAATATGCCGAGCTTGTACAGGCGGCAAGGCGACTGGGCGTGGTGACACCCGAAGATCCTTGGGTGGTGTTTCCGCCCACGGGTGAGGTGATTGTGCCGTTGTTTACTTTGTATGACTATAGCTTTCGGCCTGATCATGTCAGCCGCGAAGGCGTGATTGCCTGGGCCGCCGAAATCGATAATGTTTGCTCAGACGAGGTCGCTATTCATCCCGGTGAAATGAAGACGATGGATCAGTGGAATGCTCTGCTGTGTGAGCAGGCAGAGGCACGCTTTGCGCGCGAACTTTCGCCTGATGCGCGCACAATTCTGGTCAGTCATTTTCCGTTGCGCGAAGATTTAGTTCGTATCCCGCGCGTGCCGCGGTTTACCCCCTGGTGTGGCACGCGGCGTACGCATGATTGGCACGTGCGCTACCGGGCTGTTGTTGCCATCAGTGGGCACTTGCACGTGCGGCACACTGATTGGCGTGATGGTGTCAGGTTTGAAGAGGTTTCGCTGGGGTATGCGCGCCAGTGGGATCCCAGCAAAGGCCTGCAGCATTACCTAAGGCTGGTTTTATGACGGCGTCGCAGAAAATTGCTCTTGCCGTGTTTGTTGAGTGATGGGTCCCTGATCAATAAGAGAATAAGATAGGGTCTGAAACAACAGAGTGTCGCAGCAAACGCGCACTGGCTAAGGAGACCTTCGTGAAAAACATTACAAAACATCTAACCCAACAACTGGCTACCTTTTTTCTCATGACAGCATGCGCCTTACCCGCATCAGGCCAAACGCCACCGCAGCCCGGTGAGCCTAAACGCTTTCCGCAACTTACGCTGGAGCAACTGCCTCCAGAGGTCAAGCCACT
>CAIYCP010000136.1 GCA_903924715.1 uncultured beta proteobacterium | reverse complement strand
GTGCCGCTTTGAGTTTGTCTGCATTTTCGCCTTCGCCCGCAAAATCTCTAAATAAGGCGGTATCGGTCGGCCCTGGGCACACGACATTGATGTTGATTTGTTTGCGCGCCATTTCGCGCGCCATTGTTTTTGTGAAAGCAATCATGCCACCCTTGCAGGCTGAGTAGACCGCTTCACCGGATGAGCCCACACGACCCGCATCGGACGCGATATTAATCACACGGCCTTTTCCTCGTGCGCTCATCAGCTTTAAAACGGATTTGTGCAGATTCAAAGGCCCTAGTAGGTTAATGGCAATAATTTTCTGCCACAAGCTGGGGTCGGTATCCAAAAAGCGAGCGCCATGATCCCAGCCTGCATTATTAATCAGGACATCGATGGGGCCTTGCTTTTGCTCGACCGCTAAGACAGTTGCTTGAACTTCTTGAGCATCGGTGATGTCGACTTTGTAGGCATGCGCTTGCCCGATGTTTTTCTTGAGGATATCAGCTACTACAGCTTGAGCCGCCACGGTATTCAAATCAAATATTGCAATGTTTGCGCCTTCTTCGGCCAGGCGATGACAGATTGCCGCGCCGATACCACCCGCTCCGCCTGTAACAATGACAACCTTGCCCGAAAGTCCTTTCATATGTTTTCCTTTTTACTGCTGCTTGTCTGTTGAACCTGGATGCTACGCAGGACCTCTTCGGTGTGTTCGCCAAGCTTGGGTGGTGGCGTACGGATGCTGCCCGGCGTTTGAGAGAAATGCAAAGGAATCGCAGTTCTAACTAAAGGCCCTTCACTCGGATGTTGATAGTGTTCAAAAAATTTTGTTTCTTTCAGGTAAGGATCTAACGGCAAGTCATTGAGCCGATTCATCGGACCATTCGGAATATCAACCTCGTCCAAGAGATGACGCCACGCAGCGGTGCTTCGAGTGCTGATGTGTTCACCAACGATGGTGTAGAGCAATTCAATATTTTCAGCACGCGCAAGCAGCGTTGAAAACCGTGCATCGGCAGCCAGATCTGGTCGTTCAAAGACGCCGAATAACCGGCGCCATTGATCATCACTGATTGCCAGCAGGCAAATATGGCCATCCAGCGTGGGAAAGGGCTTGCGATGCACAGACAGGGCCCGCGTATAGCCCAGATGGCCTTCTTCACCCAAAGCCCCGGTCCACATGTGTTCAAGCAGGTTAAAAGAAAGCATGGTTTCGTACATGGGTACCAAAACCTGTTGGCCGACACCGGTGCGCTCGCGGCTGTACAGCGCCATTGAAATTGCAGACGCTAGATACACGCCGCACAGCTTATCGGCCATCACGGTCGGAAAGTAAGCGGGTACGCCAGTGGACATTTGAGCCATTCCGGCGATACCGCTTTCACCCTGGATCACGTCGTCGTACGCGGGGCGATCGCGATGCGGGCCTGTCGGGTTGTAGCCGGGTGCTGAAGCAAAAATTAAACGTGGATATTTTTTTGAGAGCGCTTCGTAATTCAGGCCAAGCCGCTCGGCTGCATTGCTGCGCATGCTGTGAACGAAGACGTCAGTTTCTTCAAGTAGCGCGAATAGTTTGTCTCGATCAGCTGGTTGCTTTAGATCGAGCAGTACACTTTTTTTATTACGATTGAGGTTCAGAAAAAAAACAGACATCTGGGGATGTCGACCCGGCCCGTTGTTTCGCATCGGATCTCCGCCTGGGGCCTCAATCTTGATGACGCTTGCGCCCATGTCGCCTAGCGACTGCGTTGCCACAGGGCCCAAGACGTTGATGGTGAGATCAAGGACGCGGACCCCAGAAAGGGGGCCGATCCCAGAAGCGCCGTATGGCCCGTTCACTTGCTCGCCTGATCGCTGCGACATTTCACCATTCGCAGAGGCGTATAAATCAGGATCGTTTTTCCGACTTGATTAACGACCCGGTTTCGAGTGCGCACGAGCCCGCGGCCTGGACGACTTTTGGACAAGCGCGCTTCAACGACTTCACACTCGACGTGAATCGTATCCCCTGCAAAGGCCGGGTTTTCGATATTGAGCTCCATGTTCAAAAAAGCATAGCCAGTCTTTTGCATCGTCGATTGTGCGAGTAAGCCCTCGGCAAAGCAATAGCTCAACGCGCCTGGTGCAAGTCGTCCTTTGATGTCGGATTCGTTTTTGACAAATTCCATATCGGTAAACAGTACTTCTGTCATGTGGATCACGTTACAAAATGCACAGATATCGGCATCTTGTATGGTGCGCGCCAAGGTTTTGAATTTCTTCCCGACGGGTAGATCTTCAAAGTAAAGTCCAAGACCAACTGTTTCCATAGCAACTCCCTGTGTCGTTAAAGTGAAATGCGAAGTTTGGCTAGCGGGCAGGCCTGCCTAGCAAGTGATTCGCAATAATATTTCGTTGAATTTGGTTTGTACCTTCAATGATTTGTAAAACCTTTGCATCACGAAAGTAGCGATTGATCGGGTATTCGTTTGAAATGCCGGCAGCCCCAAACAGCTGGACAGCGTCGGTCGCGACCTTCATCGCGGTGTCGGTTGCAAAGCATTTTGACATAGCAGCAATCGGTGCCAATTCTTTACCCGAGACCCCCGCGTCGACCATCGCCGCAGCTTTGTAGACCAAATTACGAGCCGCTTCTGTTTGGATGGCCATATCAGCAAGCATCCAGCGAATACCTTGAAAGTCGCTAATCTTTTGTCCAAACGCTACGCGATCTTGAATGAAGACGCTGGCATGATCAATGGCGCCCTGAGAGAGCCCGACGCCACGCGCGCCGATCAGTGGGCGACTTTTATTAAAAGCTTCCATCACCACTTTGAAGCCCTTGCCAGATTCTCCGAGTACGTGTGATGCGGGAACGAACACATTGTCTAGAAAAAGAGGGCACGACGGCACACCACGGGCGCCCATCTTTTCTTCTTTACGTCCGATTTCAAAGCCTTTACTACCGCGTTCGACAATGAAGAGATTAATGCTAGAAGTTGATTGCTCATCTGACGTTTTTGCAGCCACCAACACAAAGTCGGCAACGCTAGAATTTGTACACCAGATTTTTGAACCACTCAGGCTAAAGCCTCCTTCTACGGCCGTCGCGCGGGTTTTGATGCCCGCGACATCAGAGCCACTTTGCGCTTCTGTGGTTGAGATTGCGCCTCGTAAGGTGCCGTCTGCCAAGCCATGAAGATAGCGTTGCTTTTGGTCTGCAGTTCCGCCAGCAAGAATTGCCCCAAAAGGCACCCATTGAAGCAGCAACAAATACGCGGTGTTGTAACAAACGCGACCAAATTCTTCGATGGCCAGGCAGGCGGAGACCATGCTGTTTGTGCCGCCATACTCTTCTGGAAAAGGGAGTGTGAATAGGCCTAACTGCTGCAGCAGATCGAACATATCTTGCGGGTATTCGGCCGTTCGATCAATTTCGTTTGCACGCGGAGCGACTTTTTCTTTTGCGACACGACGGATCAGGTCTTGTATCTGAAGCTGGTCTGCAGTTAAGGCAAATGACAAAGGTGTCTCCTTTTCTTATTCTTGTTGATCGTTCATAAAAATGAACGTCGTTAAAATTCTATGCTTCAAAAAATAAATTGTCAAAGCTCACGCCTATTCAGAGCGCACCTCTAAAACCACGCGACCAACGGCTTGACGCGTTGCAAGCAAGCGCATCGCGTCTTGATATTGTTTGAGAGGAAACACCTGTGAGATATGGGGACGCAGCCGACCTTGATTGGCCCAATGCAGCATCCACTGACGGTAGGCTTGACCTTCTTGCGGGTTTTGTTTGGCGTGTTCAATCGCACGCACGCCAACGATACTAAAGCACTTGAGTAATGGCTGATTCATTTTGATTGCTGGAATCACGCCGCCTGCGAAGCCCACCACCAATAAACGCCCGCCCCAGGCAATGCACCGCATGGATTGTTCGAAGACGTCACCACCGACCGGGTCAAGAATGACATCTGCGCCCTTTCCGTTTGTGATCTCCATGACGCGCGCTTGAAAATTTTCGTGCTTGTAATTGATCAAATAGTCGGCGCCCCGGGCTTGGGCGACGGCGAGTTTTTCAGCGCTTGAGGCGGTAGCAATGACCGTGGCCCCCAAGAGTTTACCGACTTCGACTGCAGCAAGACCAACGCCGCCCGCAGCACCATGTACAAGCAACGCTTCACCAGGCTTTAATTGCCCGCGCTGTAATAAGGCATTGGTCGCGGTTGCCGTGGCCACGATAAAGGCAGCGCCTTCGGCAAAGCTGAAGTTTTTTGGTACGGGCAGCAGTTCGGCTTCTGGCACAACCGCTTGTTGTGCGTAGCAACCATGCCAAGCCCTGAACATCACGCGATCACCAACGTTGTGGGTGCGTACATTTGTACCAAGTTCGGAGATGATTCCTGCGGCCTCCATGCCTGGTGTGAAGGGCAGGGGTGGTTTGAGCTGATATTTACCGGCAGACATCAAAATATCTGGAAAATTGATGCCTGCCGCGTAAATCTCGACACGAACCTCGTCTGGGCCGAGCGCTTGAAGGGGCACGTCTTCGAGCGTGAGCGTGTCGTAAGAGCTCGGCTCTCGGCATAACACCGCAAGATTCATAGAGGTCCTTCTTGAGAAAGGCTGAAAGTACTGCGCTTCGGCTATTTAGGGCCAGGGATCGATCGTTCACAAAATAGAACGACGTTCTATTTAATATACTTCATAGAATACAGATGTCAATGCTGGCGGGGATTCAAAGTGAGATCCGGAAGATATACTTTGTTTTTTTGATTTGAATGATGTTCAACTATAAGAATCATTGAGTGCGGATGATTCGGCGTAAGTCACTGACAAGGAAGGGTTTGACATGGCAGGACCATTAGACGGTGTAAAGGTGATCGAGTTAGCAGGCGTTGGTCCGGGTCCAATGTGCGCGATGCTCCTAGCGGATTTGGGTGCGACCGTTCTCAGAATTGATCGAAAGACGCCTGTTGAGCTTGGCGTTGAACGACCCTTGAAATTCAATACATTACTGCGAGGCCGCTATTCGATTCAGCTGGATCTGAAAAGCCCTGACGCAGTGGCGATGGTGCTCGAACTTGTCGAACAGGCCGATGCCTTGATTGAAGGGTTTCGTCCAGGGGTCACAGAAAGACTAGGCTTGGGACCAGAGGTCTGTCTTGAACGAAACCCACGACTGATTTATGGACGAATGACTGGGTGGGGTCAAAACGGGCCGCTTGCGCACACGGCGGGACATGACATCAATTACCTGTCCATCACGGGCGTGTTAGATGCGATTGGCAGAGCAGGGCAGCCGCCGTCCGTTCCGCTCAATTTATTAGGCGATTATGGTGGTGGCTCGCTTTATCTTGCATTGGGTATCGTTGCAGGTATCTTAGAGACTCGACAAAGTGGGGTCGGACAAACCGTTGACGCGGCGATTGTCGATGGCGTGACGCACTTATCAAGTACCATCTTCGGAATGATTGATGGAGGCATTTGGCATGAAGGGCGAGCGTCTAATATTTCAGATACTGGTGCACCCTTTTATGATTGTTATGAATGTAGCGATGGAAAATTTGTCAGCGTGGGTCCGATTGAAAAGAGATTTTTCGTACAACTCTTGCAAGGTCTTGAGCTAGAGGAGTCCGCGATCGGAGTGCAGATGAATCGTAATGATTGGCCGCACGCAAAGGCATTATTTCGAGAGCAGTTTCAGCGAAAATCAAGAGATGAATGGGTGAAGATTTTTGAAAAAACCGATGCCTGTGTGACGCCGGTCTTGACTTTTAAAGAAGCCCGTTCGAACTCACATTTAAATGCACGCGGTACGCATGTCGAGATTGACGGGCTCAGCCAGCCTGCGCCTGCCCCGAGATTTTCAAGAACAATTCCCACGTTACCGATTGGGCCGCAGGTAATTAGTCAAACAAATACGGCCAAGGCACTGTCTGGCTGGATGAGTGACGAGCGTGTCGCATTAATGAGGTCAAGGGGCACGCTGGATTGAAAAACGATTTATTGAACGATTTAAACACAGGAGATTTTACAAATGAATGATCGCTATGCACGTTACCAGCGTTTAGTATTCGACCGCCCACATCCGCGCGTTCTGCGCATTACGATGAAGTCACCCCTTAAGATGGGCGCGATGGATGCACTCTTGCATCGCGAAGTGTCTGAAATTTGGCGCGATGTCGATGAGGACGCGACCGTGTCTGCAGCAATTATTACCGGTGATGGTAATAATTTCTCGGCGGGTGGTGATTTAAATCATGAGCGCAAAGTCTGTGATGATTACGACCTGCGTATGCAGACCATGAGCGAAGCGCGAAATTTAGTCTATGGCATGCTCAATTGTCGCAAGCCCATTGTCAGTGCGGCCAGAGGCTGGGCCGTTGGGGCGGGTTTGGCTTGTCTTGTACTCGCTGACGTCTCGATTGCCGCAAAGAATGCGAAATTCTCGGATGGTCACCTTAAGATTGGCGTGGCAGCAGGGGATCACGCGACGATTATTTGGCCAATTCTGTGTGGCGTAGCCAAAGCAAAATATTATTTGATGACCGCTGAAACGTTCACAGGTGAAGAGGCTGAGAGAATGAATCTGATCTCGCTTGCACTGCCAGATGAAGAAGTTGAGGCGAAGGCCGTTGCGATTGCGAGCAAGTTTGCTGACGGCCCACCCGCTGCGCTCAGATGGACCAAGATGATGCTCAATCACTGGATTAAAAGTGCGGGCCCTATTTTTGATGCGTCACTCGCACTCGAGTTTATTGGGTTTGCTGGGCCTGAGGGCAAAGAAGGGATTGATGCCTTCTTGCAAAAAAGACCGCCAAAATTTGATCCAGAGTCGGGTGCCTGAGCTTAAGGTGCATCAATTGTCTGCCACAGGCGATCGTTTAATATCCGGTCGTCTGTAGGTCTTCGTTATGCCGGTCAAGATATCAACCTATCCGGAGTCCTCAGCATGTCTCGTAGATTAGCGGTCGATGACAGTAGTGAATTAGATCGCGAGGTCGGCGGTCCGCGATCGCTGACGAGACTGCTTGGTCTCTTTGGCATACTATCGAACACCGCTGAAGGTAAGTCTCTTGCAGAGCTAAGCGCCACGCTTGGCTCGCCCAAAAGCAGTTTGTTGAATTTGTTAAGGCCACTGGTCTCTGAGGGATATTTGATACATGAAGCAAGCATGTATCGCCTTGGCCCATCGATGTACCGCCTTGCTGCTGGGGTTTTGTCAAACTGGGATTTTCCTAAGCTGATCAGACCCTTCATGGTTGAGCTCGCTGAACGTACGCGAGAGACCGTATTGCTGGGGGTCATGAATCGTGAGGCAGAGTCACTGACGTATGTCGAAGTGATTGACTGCCCGCATCCTATTCGCTATCACATTGCAGTGGGTACAACGCGCACGCTGTATGCCAGCGCCTCGGGCCGATTATTACTCGCATATGAAGAAAAAGCCTGGTGTAACGCGTATTTATCTTCGGTCGCGTTCAAGGTTAAAACGGCCACGCCTGTGACGCGTACAGCGCTCAAAAAAGATTTAGAGGCGATTCGAAAGAACGGAGTGTCTTGCACGATCGATCTTTATTCAAAAGGTCTGTCTGCGGTTTCCGCTCCGGTTTTCAATGCGACTGGCAAATGCGTGGCCTCGTTGACGATCGCGGGTCCGACTGAGCGGTTTCGCAGCGAGTTGAAATTACTAACGGCAATCGTTCAGGATGTCGCCGCAAAGGCCTCAGGCATTGTCGTGACATAGTTCGTACTAGGCGGCTAAATCAAAGACCAATACCTCAGCATGTCGACCATCCGTAACGGTGATGTTTGTTTCGTCTTCAATGAAGAGCGCATCGCCGGCCGTAAGCGCTTGACCATTCACCACCAGCAGACCTTTCACGAGATGAACATAGGCTTTTCGGGTCGGGTCAAGACTTAAGTTTGCGGTTTCATTCTGATCAAATAGTCCGACATAGACCTTGGCATCCGCATGGATTTTGACAGCGTGATCTTGGCCATCGCTTGAAGCAGCTAAGACGAGTGTGCCTTGTTTGGTTTGGGTAGAAATCTTTTTTTGTTCGTAACTTGGCGCCACATTTTGCTGGTTGGGCAAAATCCAAATTTGCAGAAAATGCGTCTCTTGTCCTTTGGCGTGATTGAATTCGCTATGCCGCACGCCTGTGCCCGCGCTCATGCGTTGCACATCGCCAGGAGGAATGGCTTTGACATTGCCTAAGCTATCGCGATGCGCGAGCTCGCCCGACAAGACATAGCTGATGATCTCCATATTTTGATGGCCATGCTCACCAAACCCTTTGCCTGCCTCGATCCGATCTTCATTGATGACCCGCAGATTTCCCCAGCCCATGAACTGCTGATCGTGATAGCCAGCAAACGAAAACGAGTGATAGCTTTTCAGCCAACCGTGATCGGCATAACCCCTGTCTTGAGATTTTCTGAGAATATGCAAAGCAACCCTTTTTTTGTTAAATCCAGAAACCCCCGCGTTGTTAACTACGGGGTAACAGCCCTTCTTCGATTGCTTTAATCTGCATGGCCACGTAGCGCGAATAAATGCGGCAGTTCGTAAAACTGCCGCCAACAAACCACAAGCCTTCTTGTGAAGTTCGGCGCCACATATTGTTCATTTCGCCATCTGGGGCGATACCCCATACCGGACCGATCTTTGTGGCGATTTCTGCACCGAGCAACTCTTTGACCACGACTTCCTGGGGAACATAGCCTGTTCCCATAATCAGTAGATCGGCGGGTTTGAGTGAGCCATCTTTCATCAAGGCGCCCTCGGGTGCGAAACGTTCGATCTGATCGAATTGTACTAAGCCAATATCACCACTGACGATCAGTTCTGAGCAGCCAGCATTCAGGTAGTACCCGCCGTAGCGCGTACGGATTTTCATTTGATAGCCGGTGTCTTCGTCGCCTTTGTCCCACTTAAAGCCACGAGCGATCAGGCCTTCGATCAGTTTCTTATCCAAGTCGATCATACGGGCCGTGACTTGTTTGAAATTGCGCTTGGCTACAGGCAAGGTATTGATGCTTGACAATAAATCGCCATCATCAATGGTGATGTCATCGTACAGGGCATAGGTTAGATGCAAACTAGGGTCGATACTCACCACGGTCGTTGAGCCGCGCTGAATAATCGTTGTGTCGGCACCGTTGCTATGCAGGTCTTGCGCGACATCGTGTGCGCTGGTGCCTGTGCCCAGTACCAGCGCTTTTTTACCACTCCAAGCGGCCCCGCTTGAAAAGGCGCTGGTGTGCATCACTTCGCCTTTGAAGTCTTTGAGCCCGGGCAGATCAGGGATGCGTGGCTTACCAACCAAGCCGTTTGCAAAAATTAAGTGGCGTGGGCGCACGGTACGCTCGGTTCCATCATTGTTACGCAGCACGGCTGTCCAACGACCCTCGCTGTCATCATACGTGGCGCTGCCAAGTTCAGTATTCGTCCAGTTATTGATTTCCATCGTTTGTGCATACACTTCAAGCCAGTTGCCCAGCATGTCTTTAGGCAGGTACGAAGGCCAGTGCGGTGGAAACGGCAGATGCGGCAAGTTATTCAGATCGGTGATGTTATGTAAGGCGAGCGAGTGATACCGCTTGCGCCAACTGTCGCCAATACGGGGATACTTATCGATCAGCAAAGTATCGATGCCTAACAACACCAGTGACGCCGCGACACTCAGGCCAGACTGGCCGCCGCCCACGATCAAGACCGTTGGTTCTCGATCGTTGTAGGCCTGGCTTTCAACGCGCTGGTCTTGCCAGTTGGTGCCGCCAAAGTTGCGCGAATAGGCTGTACCCGTGGGGCGCCGTTTGCCTGTCTGTTCTTCAAAACCTGTGAGTTCGTTCAGACTGGTCAGTAGCTGAAACGCCTTCGAGGGGTCGCTCGCCAGCAAACGCAGCACACCAAAACAATGACCGATATCCGTTTCAAACTGAAACAAGACTTCGAGCACATCGATGCCAATACGCTTCAAGCGGCGCGGCCCTTGCCGACCTTCAGCCAGCTTAAAGTCGCGTGCGTTGACGCTTTTTTGCTTGATCAAGATCAAGGTTGAAATCTTCTCGATGCCCTCGCTGGGCGTAATCGACCAGGTAAACGCAAATAAATCGCGCCAATGGCAGTCAGTGTCAAACAGACCGGCGATCGCAGATTTGTCTTGTTGCGCAAGTGCGGCACCGAAGCGATTGAGCCACTCAGTTGCAAAGGCATGATCTGGGGTAATCGGTGCAGCAACAATGGGGGGTTGGCCAAGGTTCATAAATATCGCGTCTCGTCGTTTTTGTTTGATAGTGAAAGAGTATTACATTTGCTAACCATTTTCTACTTGTTCGTCAGTCTGTGCCTCTGTAGAGTGCTCACTATGCGAAACTTGTGGGGGTAAGCGTGGCTTTTCGAACGGTGAATACAGTGTTGAATGCAAGGTGCGAGGCGATTGAGGCACGTATGGACGCTCGCGTGGCTGATATTAAAGGTCAGATTGCGGCTCAAATCGCCCGAATGGATGAGCGGGATGCTCGTAACGAAGAAACCTTTAGTCAGATCCACAAACAGTCGGCAGAGATCAGAAGCCAAATTGCTACACTCAAGTATGTGGTTGTCACAACTGGGGTAGCCTCTGTCATTGGGTTGTACGCCGCAAATGTTTCTACGATGCAAGCCTTGTTAGCCGCATACGACTCGGGTAAAACCATGGCAACACAGTTTGTAAAAACCGCTGAGCGACTCGACAGAATCTCAGAGCGGCTTGACGCCCAAGAGCAAAAAATCAGTCAACGGATCAATGCTCAATAAGCAAAAAATCAGCGATGCTTCGGATCAAGCGCATCACGTAAGCCATCACCCAATAAATTAAACGACAGTACCAACACAAATATCGCTAAGCCGGGCCACACGGCCATCCACGGCGCAGTTTCCATAAAATTCTTGGCGGTATTGAGCATACTGCCCCAACTGGGGTCAGGGGGTTGTTGGCCTAACCCCAAAAAAGAAAGACTGGCCTCAGCGATCACCGCTGAAGCAATCGCCAACGAGGCCTGTACGATCAGAGGTGCAGTGACATTGGGCAGAATATGCGAGACGGCAATTCTAAGGGGATGGCAGCCCACAGCGCGCGCAGCTTCAACGTAATCTTCAACCTTTATTTGCAAGACCTGTGCACGCGTTAAGCGTACAAAGATGGGTGATGCTGAAACACCGATTGCAATCATTGCATTGGTCAGACTAGGCCCTAAAAATGCTGCCAATGCGATTGCTAAAATTAAAAATGGGCAGGCTAAAAAAGGCATCGGTTGCGCGTGAAATTAGGGTGTCGACTATCCCGCCTAAAAAACCTGCCAACATGCCAATCGTGATGCCTAGTACCAGTGAGATTGCCACCGAG
>CAIYCP010000135.1 GCA_903924715.1 uncultured beta proteobacterium | reverse complement strand
TGTTGAGCCTTAGCATTATGCGTTTGCTCAATGAAAATATTGCACGTATGCGTGCTGACCAAGTGCTCTGGCGACGCAGAAACCAACAGCAAATCGATCTGATGCAACTGTCTCAGTCCGAGATGGCATCCGTTCGTGGTGACGAAATTAGTATGATTTTTCAAGAACCCATGACGAGTTTGAATCCCGTTCATACGATTGGCGCTCAAATTGCCGAGGTTCTCACGATTCATTCGACAATTAAGCGCAGTGAGGCCCTGGCGCGCGCGCGCGATCTTTTACAAAGAGTTGGAATCGCAGAGCCCGAGCGCCGCTTGGCTGCATATCCGCATCATCTTTCAGGCGGGATGAGGCAGCGCGTCATGATTGCGATGGCCTTGGCCTGCGATCCACTCTTGTTGATTGCGGACGAACCCACGACAGCACTTGACGTCACGATACAAGCTCAAATTCTCGACCTTTTTCGTTCAATGCGCCAAACTGCGCAATTGTCGATGCTATTTATTACGCATGATTTGGGGGTTGTAGCCGAAGTCGCAGATCGAGTGTATGTGATGTATGCCGGCCAAGTTGTTGAGTCCGCTGATATCGAAACAATTTTAAAATCACCCCAACATCCTTACACACGCGGGTTGATTGCGTCGGTTCCGCGCATCGATCGTCCGAGCGAATTTGGTAAGAAGTTTTATACGATTCGGGGCCGAGCCCCTCAAGCCTGGGATCTGCCAAAGGGTTGCCGCTTTCAGGCGCGGTGCGAACACGCGCTTGTGGGGGTCTGCGATGAGGGTGTGCCACCGCTTGAGTCGCTGACGGCTGAACATGCTGTACGTTGCTTTCGTCAACAAGAGCTGAACGGAGGGGCCAGTGTCTGAGTCGACCCCCTTTGTTCAAGCCTTAGGGTTGCATAAGACCTATGCCGTGCATTCTGGTTTGGGCGAGAAAGCGAAAAAGATACGGGCAGTCGACGGCGTCAACTTTGGGATTCGACGCGGTGAGGTGTTTGCGTTAGTTGGCGAGTCGGGCTCGGGCAAGAGCACCGTTGGCAAACTGCTGCTGCGACTCGAAGAGGTTTCAAGTGGGCGAGTACTGATAGATGGGACTGATCTTCTCTCGTTGGGCAAAAATGATTTGCGCGCATTTAGGCGCAGGATACAAATGATTTTTCAAGACCCCTTTGCCTCCTTGAACCCGCACATGCGGGTCAACGAGATGTTGCATGAGGCGTTGGCGATTCATGGCTTGTTTAAGAGCGGCAATCAACGCAACGAACGCATCGCTGAGTTGCTTCAGTTGGTGGGTCTTGCCCCTGAATTTTCTAGCCGCTATCCGCATGAATTCTCGGGCGGGCAGAGGCAACGTATTAGTATCGCGCGCGCCTTAGCCGTTGAGCCTGAATTCATCGTGGCCGATGAGGCGGTATCGGCCCTCGATGTGTCAAATCAAGCGCAGATTATTAATGTGTTGATGGATTTAAAAACTGATTTTGGACTGACGATGCTGTTTATCAGCCACAACATGGCGGTAGTCCAAAATATCGCTGATACCGTCGCTGTGATGTATCTTGGCAAGATGATGGAGATCGCGCCCGCCAAAGATTTATTTCGCTCGCCCAAGCATCCTTATACGACCGCACTGCTCTCTGCGATTCCGGTGCCCGAGGTCGCCCGTGAACGTAAGCGTATTATTTTGCAGGGGGACATGCCTAGCCCTCTTGATCCGCCTTCTGGTTGCGTGTTTCGCACGCGTTGTTCACAAGCCAGTGAGCATTGTGCTCAGGTGGTGCCTGCGCTCACGCAGACTTCGCCCGGGCGTTGGGTAGCGTGTCATTTGCATCAGACGACTTTGACTGAGAGCCTCTAAGATGAAGCGTTATCTTCTTTCTCGCCTGTTACAAATTATCCCGGTCATTATAGTTGTCAGTTTTGCTGTATTTTCAATGACGCTTTTGGTCCCTGGTGATCCGACCATTACCGTGTTGGGTGAAATGTCGACGGCCGAGCAACGTGCTTCGTTACGCGAAACGATGGGCTTGGATTTACCAATCCCTGTGCAATATGGAAATTGGCTGCGTAGAACCTTGTCGGGCGATTTGGGTCGGGCGTTACGCAGTCAAGAACCCGTGGTTGATATGTTGCGCCAGCGGGTGCCGATTACCCTACAGTTAACCTTGATGTCGATTGCCCTCGCGATTTTGATTGGCGTGCCTTGCGGCATTCTTGCGGCACTCAAACGCAATACTTGGGTCGATACAGGGGTCAGTTTTTTTGCGTTGTCCAATATGGCCTTGCCGCATTTTTGGACGGGCATGCTCTTAATTATGCTGTTTTGTATTTATCTGGGCTGGTTGCCGCCGTCTGGTTATATTCCCTTTTTTGATGATCCGCTGCAAAGTTTAAAGCTCATGCTTTTGCCAAGCTTGACGGTTGGAGCCGGCTTGGCAGGCTTGGTGATGCGTCAGACTCGGGCCGCGATGCTAGAGGTGTTGTCGGCTGACTATATCCGCACCGCAAAGGCCAAAGGTGCCCGCGACCGGCGTGTCTTGCTGCATCATGCGCTTCCTAACGCCGCCATCCCTGTCGTGACTGTCGTGGGTCTTCAGGTAGGCGCACTGATGGGGGGAGCTGTGGTGACCGAAACGGTTTTTTCTTTGCCCGGCCTTGGCAGCATGATGGTGAATGGTATTTTTGAACGTGATTTTCCTTCTGTGCAAGGCGCTATTCTTGTCGTTGTGCTCTGTATTTTGCTGTTGAATTTACTGATTGATGTGAGTTATCAATTGTTAGACAAACGAATTTCGTCTTAGCGATCAAATGCTCATCGTTATGAATGGATGTTTAGCAACGCTGATAAGACGGCAATCTTATCGTGGCACTTCGCTTGACGGCAGCACATTTAGGAGATCGGACATGACGACAGCCTCTTCAAGGGATATTAAGTGACCACATCATCTGCAACTGTGTCGGTGGTCAACGCGACACAGGCCTCTCAAAATATTTCTGTCATGTTTGTACGTAAGCTCTTACAGCAAAAGCTTGCCTGGATCGGCTTATTGATTTGCCTAGCCGTTATTTTGGCAGCGATCTTTGCCGAATTCTTGGCGCCTTATGATCCCAGTGAAAGTCACTACGAAGCGATTTTGTCAGCCCCTTCAGCACAGTTTTGGTTAGGGACGGATGAAATTGGCCGCGACATCTTATCGAGAGTCATTTACGGTGCTC
>CAIYCP010000134.1 GCA_903924715.1 uncultured beta proteobacterium | reverse complement strand
AGCGAGGCACATCATGGCTTTCTTCGGTAAACGTAAAGAAAAAAAGAAATTCACACAACAAAATCCGCTTTTCAAGCGTCGTAAATTCTGCCGCTTTAGCGCGGCAAACGTCGACCAGATCGATTACAAAGATCTCGATACTTTGCGTGATTTCATTCAAGAAAATGGCAAGATTATTCCTGCACGCTTGACTGGTACCAAGGCGATTTATCAGCGTCAACTTGATACCGCGATCAAGCGCGCACGTTTTTTGGCACTGTTGCCCTTCACTGATAACCATAACTGATCCCGGGGCAAACCATGCAAATTATTCTGCTCGAAAAAGTCGTTAACGTAGGCAATCTTGGTGAAGTCGTTCGCGTGCGTGATGGTTATGCGCGCAACTTTCTGATCCCTCAGAAAAAAGCACGTCGTGCCACCGAAACAGCACTCAAAGAATTTGAAGTGCGCCGTGCTGAGCTCGAAAAGATCCAGGCTGAAAAACTCGCTTTGGCGCAGGCTTTAGGCCAGCGTCTCGAAAGCTACTCGCTGAGCATTACTCAAAAAGCGGGTGTGGATGGTCGTTTGTTTGGCTCAGTGACCAACATGGATATTGCAACTGCTTTGGTGGCCGCGGGTTTTGCTGGCATCGAAAAAGCGCAAATTCGTTTGCCTGAAGGTCCCTTGAAGGCCGTAGGTGAGTTTGCTATACAAGTAGCGATTCACCCTGATGTTGTTAGTAGCATTACTGTGGTTGTGGTTGGCGACTTAGTCTAAGTCTACGATTGCTTCAGACAAAAAGCCGGCTCAGGTCGGCTTTTTGTATTTAAGTCAATGATAAATAAAGTGCAATATTATTTATAGTAAACATGACCACAAAAGACCCTCTATTCGTGCAGGCCTTAGACGATTGGTTAAGCCAACACGTCAACGATCCTGCGGGTGCTTATTTTATTGAACTTGCGGGCTATCGCTGCGTGGTCAAACGCCAGCGCGACCGTTGGTTTTCGCCACTGAGCAACGGGTGGCGCGTGATCCGTGTGACTGTGCTCTCGTGGCTTTGCAAGCTTCTGATGGGTGAACGCCCTTCGACGCGACTGCTGTTACAAATGACACTCGCTGACGAAGCGCGCCGACTTGCCCGACTCAAGGCTGCTGGCAGTTCAGTGCCCAATGTTTGGTATCAGTCGCAGCAAGTGCTTGTGCTTGAGTATGTGGGTCAAGACATGCCGTACTTGATTCGTCTTGCCTCCCCGCAAGGGCGCCTGATTTTAATGACGCAGGCCGCGCAAGCGCTCGCGCGTTTTCATCGCGATGGTTTTGTGCACGGTGGTGCGCAATTGCGTAATTTAATGATGCATGACGACATCCTGACCCGTATTGATTTTGAAGAAAATCTCGGGGAGGCGATGTCTTTGCCGCTTGGGCAAGCCTACGATGTGTTTCAGATGCTATCCTCGATGGCAGGATTGCGGGGACACGAGTTTGGGCCGGCTGAGCGACAAGCGCTTTGCAATCAGTTGCTCAGCGCGTATCTTCAGGCTAATCCTGAGCCGCAGGTACGCGCGCAATTAAGCAAGATCGGCAACATATTTCGATCAATCGAAAAATACCTTGGCTGGTTGCT
>CAIYCP010000133.1 GCA_903924715.1 uncultured beta proteobacterium | reverse complement strand
GTCGCTTATCGAGTCAACGGGTGTGCAAACGGTGTTGTGCCAAGCCAATGCGGCGTTATGGGCTGCAGCCGTTAAAGCCAATCCAGGTGCAGATATGACGGTGATCACCAAGGGGATTCGTGAAGCGGCTGGACTGAAATAAGCCTTGACCGATTTATCCGCTCTCGTCAGAGAGCGGGCTTTCTTGGAAACTTCGATGAGTTCAGTTCATAAACTATCCGTATCAGAGTTGTCACTGCGGTTTGGTGGAATCGTCGCGCTGAACGGGCTATCGTTTACTGTAGATGAGGGATCGATCTGTGGTCTGATCGGGCCCAATGGTGCAGGTAAGACGAGTTTGTTTAATTGCATTAGCAGGCTATATAGCCCGTCTGCGGGCCGTGTGATGTTCGATGGTCGTGATATCACAAACGTCAAGGCCAAAGACGTTGCGAATCTGGGCATCGCGCGAACTTTTCAAAATTTAGCGTTGTTGCCCTCGTTGACTGTGCACGAAAACGTCATGCTTGGCGGTCATCATTATGGCCGCAGCCGTTTGCTGACAGCACCGTTCTCACCGATTTCGCGCCGCCCTGAAGAAGCTTCGCTCAGTCGTTTTGCGCACGAGTTGCTCGAGCGTTTAAACATGGCAGATTTACATGATCAGCGCATTGATGATTTGCCCTATCCGACGCTAAAAAAAGTAGAGTTGGCGCGCGCGCTTGCCATGCGGCCGACATTTTTAATGTTAGATGAACCCGCGGGCGGTCTTTCTCATTCAGAAGTGGGTGAGCTTTCTGACACGTTAGTGCGTATTCGCAATGAATTTAATTTGACGTTGCTGTTAGTGGAACATCATATGGGCATGGTGATGAAGATTTCAGACAATATTGTTGTGCTCGATTTTGGACACAAAATTGCAGATGGCAAGCCTGCCGAGATTAAAGTCAATCCGCGGGTGGTTGAAGCCTATTTGGGTAAACCGCGATGAAAGTACTCGACATCAAAGATTTTTCGGCGGGCTATGGCCGTTTGCGCGTGTTACATGGCATTTCAATCTCGGTCGATGAGGGCAGCGTTGCGGTGTTGTTGGGCGCAAACGGTGCAGGCAAAACAACCACGTTGCGTGCGATCAGCGGTTTGATCAAAAGTGAAGGTAGTGTATTGCTTGATGGCCAAGAAACCCGTGGACTGAGTCCGGATCGCATCGCTCGCCTTGGGGTGGCGCATGCTGCTGAAGGGCGCGGTACCTTCACCGATCTGACCGTCGAAGAAAATTTACGGGTGGGCGCCTTTAGACGCACGGATAAAAATGAGATCGCCACTGATATTGAACAAATGTACGGTTTGTTTCCGCGATTACGTGAGCGCTATCAGCAAAAGGCCGGTAGCCTGAGTGGTGGCGAGCAGCAGATGCTGGCGGTCGGTCGTGCTCTGATGTTGCGCCCGCGGGTGCTGTTGCTTGACGAGCCTTCGCTTGGTTTGGCTCCGGTCATTATTAATGACTTGTATGACACCTTGACGCGCGTGAATAAAGAACTGCGCACGACCATGTTAATCGTTGAGCAAAATGCGAATCTCGCTTTACAGATCGCAGATTATGCCTATGTGCTTGAGTCGGGTGTCATCTCATTGCAAGGGCCGGCACAAGAGATCGCCGCTCATGATGGCGTACGTGCAGCCTACCTCGGAGAAGCCTGATGAGTTATTTTTTACAGCAGCTACTCAATGGCTTTGCGACGGGGGCGATCTATGCCTCGTTAGGGCTGGCCCTCGTATTGATTTATCGCACCACGAATATTGCGAATTTTGCTCAGGGCGAGATGGCAACTTTTTCGGCATTTTTAACTTGGCAATTGACCGAGTTTGGCTTGCCCATTGGTTGGGCAATTGTAATTTCGCTAGCTTTGTCTCTTGTGATGGGCGCGGTGACCTATGTGCTAATCGTGCGTCCGGTCCAATATAAAGACGAGATGACCATCATCATCGTCACGCTCGGGTTATTTCTTGCGTACAACAGCGCCACGGGTGCAATCTGGGGCTTTATGCAAAAAGCTTCGCCGAGCCCGCTGCCCGACCACACCTGGACACTCGGTACCTTGCGCATCGGGGCTGAGTTGATCGCGTTCGTGGTGGTTCTTGTGGGGATCTCGGCTGGGCTGTATCTATTGTTTCAGCGAACGCGCCTGGGGATGGCGTTGCGTGCAGCGGCGTCAAATGCCCAGTCTGCGCAATTGGTGGGTATTCCCTATACCGCCATGATGACGCTGGGCTGGGGCATGGCAGCGGCGTTGGGTTCAGTCTCGGGGGCTCTGGTGGCCTCTCGTTTGACGCTTGACCCCAATATGATGGGCGATGTCATTATTTATGCGTTTGCGGCAGCGGTCGTTGGCGGGCTGAGTAGTTATTTGGGTGCAGTCGTGGGTGGTATTGTGGTTGGCGTGTCTCAATCGTTCTCGACTGCATATTTGCCTGCCTTGGGTGCTGACTTACAGATCATTGTGCCCTTGTTATTGATTGTTGCTGTGCTCATCGTGAAGCCTGAGGGCTTGTTCGGTAAAGCTGTGCAGGTGAGGGTATGAAGATGACCACAAAAAATTGGTTGCTAGGATTTTTCTTGACAGCGTTGCTGCTTGTGACGCCCATTGTTGCGCCAAGTTATCTGACGTTTCAATTGACGGGTGTAATGGCCTATGCGGTTGCTGCGATTGGTTTGAATTTGATTATTGGCTATGCTGGCCAGATTTCGCTAGGGCATAACGCTTTCTTCGCGTTGGGTGCATACACCGCGGCCTTGAGCGTGGCACATCTACAGGTGCACTATGTGGTGTCCGTGCTAATTGCCGCAGTGGTGACGTTCGTCGTGGGGTTCTTGGCGGGTTTCCCGGCGCAACGTTTAAAGGGTCTGTACTTGGCGCTGATTACGTTGGTGCTTGCTGTGTCGGTGTCTCCCGTGATTAAGCACTTTAAGGCCTATACCAATGGCATGTCAGGCTTGGCGGTTGATCGGCCAACGCCCCCGGTTTGGTCGGGGCTGACGCAAGACGCCTGGGTGTACTACGTTGTCTTGATGTTCACGGCGGTCTGTTTCTTTTTAGCGCGTAATTTTGTTGCTGGTAGCACTGGGCGAGCCCTCACTGCAGTACGTCAGGCCCCATTGGCAGCCTCGTCGATGGGTGTTGATGTCAATGGCTACAAGGTGCTGATCTTTGGTCTTGGCTCGATGTTTGCAGGCATTGGTGGTGCGATCTTTAATTTTTCGATTGGGTTTATTGCGCCAGACTCGTTTAATTTATTGCTATCGGTCAGTTTTCTGGCGGCCATCGTGGTGGGCGGCTTGGGAACGGTTTGGGGGGCATTGGTGGCGGGGTTATTTCTGCAGTTTGTGCCCTCGTACGCCTCGGACATTAGCAACGCCTTGGCCGGTGCGGTCTATGGCGGGATCTTAATCGTGTGCATGTTCTTTATGCCGCAGGGTATTGTTGGCTCGGCAATGATTTGGTTGCGAGAGCGGCGAAATTTAAAAACTTAAAAGGGCTGTGATGCGTTTAGCGATTTTGGATGACTACCTGGGTCTTGCGCAGACGATTGTTGATTGGGGTGTGGTGCCTGGACTGGCAGTCGTCGGATTTCGAGATCATGTGCATGATCAGAATGAATTAATCGAGCGCCTGAGCGAGTTCGATATTGTGATGCGAATCCGTGAACGCACTGAGTTTCCGCGTAACGTGCTGTCGCGCTTACCAAAATTAAAATTAATTCTTGCCACGGGTATGCGTAATGCGCGATCGATTGATTTGCCTGCAGCAGATGAACTGGGCATCGTTGTCTGCACCACTGAGGCGCAACACCAAACGACTGTTGAGGTGACCTGGGCCTTAATTCTTGGATTGTTTCGATCGATGCCACAAGAGACGGCCTCGCTGCGCGCAGGTGGCTGGCAAGTGAGCTTAGGACGTGGTCTGGCAGGTAAGACCCTGGGGGTCTTGGGTCTGGGCAACATGGGAATCCCTGTGGCCCAGATTGCTCAACTGTTTGGTATGAACGTGATCGCCTGGAGTCGCAATATGACGCCAGAACGCGCCGATATTCACAAGGTTCAAAGTGTGAGTAAAGAGGCGTTGTTTAGCCAATCAGATGTCATCACGATTCATATGCCGCTCAGTGATGCCACCCTTGGCTTGGTATCGGCGACTGACCTTGCGCGCATGAAAAAAGATGCGTTTTTGGTGAACACTTCGCGGCCGCAAATTGTCGACGAGCGTGCCTTGTTCGAGGTGCTTGAAAAGCGCTTAATTGGTGGGGCCGGGCTTGATGTTTTTGAGACTGAACCGCTGCCGCTTCATCACCCCTATCGCTCAATGCCCAACGTCTTGGCCACGCCGCATATCGGGTTCGTGACCAAAGAAAATATGGAAGAATTCTTCCAGACTTCACTTAAAAATTTATTAGCCTTTTTGGCCGGCACACCGATCAATGTGATCAATGGCGCCCGTCCATTTTTACCAGACTCGCAAGTTTCAAAACAAATGCATGCACAAAATACCTAGTCGTCATACATCAAGGTCTTGTGTTTGATGTACTACAAAAATAATAAACGTCGTACTAGGTTTTGATGGGATTAAATAGCATTAAATACTTGATATTTAATGTTATTTTTTAATGTTATTTTTTAATTTTAAATGTCTCAACACCGACAGCAGCACAGTCGGGATAGACGTCTGGTTTCGCCGTGGATACGCGCGCTGCACGCACGAGGGGGTGCGCGAGCATCCTTTTCATAATCTCGTCGCAGAGCGTTTCTTGTAATTGAATGTGGCCGGGCGCGATGATGTCTGCGATGGTCTGTCGCATGAAATCGTAATCCACCACTTCACTTAACTCATCTTGGCTGGGCGTGTTGTCAGTGAGTGGCACATAGAGATCAACGTTCACGATGACGCGTTGTTCTCCCTTTTTTTCGAACTCATGTACACCGATATTCATGTTGATCTCAAAATCCTTGAGAAACAGACGTCGGCAATCTGCGAGGTCGGCGTGCTGAATGAGGGCAAGAGTCATAAGGGGTGAGTTGAAGGATTAAAAATTAAGAAGTTAGAAACATCACATCTCGTTGCGAGGGGTTTAGATGTTGCCCCCCATCGACGAAGAGCGTTGTGCCCGTGATTGCATGGGCAGTGCTTAAGTAAACCACTGCGTTGGCGATGTCTTCAGGCGTTGACGATTTTTGTAACGGTGTTTGTTTGTGTGCCCGATCAAACCCTTCTTGGGTTTGATCGCCCGACACGAGCGTGAGCCCAGGTGCGAGGCCAACGACTCTGAGTTCGGGTGCGTAGGCCTGTGCCAGCAAGGTGGTCGCTTGGTAGAGTGCCGATTTTGACAGCGTATATGACAGAAAATCTGGATTAGGGTTCGCGAGTTTCTGATCCAGTAAGTTAATGATCACACCTGGTGTGTCGAAGGTGCGAGCAGACGTTTGTTGTAAATGTCTCCGTGCGTTGTAAAGCTCACGGCTGAGCGCAATGGGCGCGACGGCATTGATCTGCATGTGCTTTTCAAACTGCGCTGGACTAAAGTTGGCGGCATCGTCGTAAGCAAAGAGCGAGGCGCTGTTGACCAGACAGTCGGGCAAGCCTAGTGTGGCAACACACCGCGCTACAAGTGAATCAACCTCAGTTTGTTTTGCGAAATCAGCCTGTAGTGCTACCGCGCGTCGACCGAGGCCTTGAATGCTTGCCACAGTGTCTTGCGCCTCAGACGCAGACTGACCGTAGTGCACAACGATATCCCAACCTTCCTGGGCTAGGCGCAAGGCGATGGTCTGCCCTAATCTTTTGGCAGCACCGGTCACAAGAGCGATTTTTGTCTGAGCGTTCATCAGTGCAGTTTAACGTGTCAAGGCGTCGCAACCTTGATAACCCTTTGCGATGCATTGCTTGGCAAGGTTCTGTCCTTTATCAATCGCTTCAGAAGCCATTGTTTCGGTGAGATCATGAATCGCCCTGATTGCAGACTGATCGCCCAGGCCCCGCGCAATATCGATCCACATATAAGCAAGGATCTTGTTTTGCACCACCCCGAGCCCTTTCGCATAAAGCGATCCGAGTTGTCTTTGTGACTTGGGATCGCCTTGGGCGGCAGCGAGTGCGAACCACTTGCGCGCTTCCGCGGGATTTGGTTTGATCCCAAAACCATTGAGATTCATTAAGGCCAGCCGATATTGCGCATTTGGATCGGAGTTCGCGGCGGCTAAACCATACCAGTGCAGCGCTTGTTTGTCGCTGTGGGGTATGCCCCGGCCTGCTTCGAACAGGAAGCCCAGATGATACTGGGCACTTGCATGACCGCGCGCAGCTGCTTTTTCAAACCAGGCCCGTGCTGTCGGATAGTCTTGCACGACCCCTTGACCATTGTCATATAAAACACCCAGCAGGTTTTGAGCTTCTGGATCTCCGTCTTGAGCGAGTTTTGTGAGCTGAGCGACGGCCTCTTTGGTTTTCCCATCGTCAAACAGTGCCATGCTCTCGGCGACGGTTTGAGCATGTGTGTTCAGGATAAACAGAATCAGAAGAGACAGCAGAAATACACGCGTGAACAGTGGTAAACGAAAGCCTTGAAGCGTCATGTGATCTTGATTGATAAATCTGGTAGTCGATCAAGTTTACAAAGGATGACATCACCTTTTACGACGGGGCCAACATTTTCTGGTGTACCAGAATAAATAATGTCGCCTGCAAAAAGTTCGTTGGCTTCAGAGAGTTTTGAAATTTGCTCGGCGACCGACCAAATCATTTGGTCGAGCGTGGCGCGTTGTTTGATGACGCCGTTGACCGCGAGCGAAATAGTTTCTTTGTTAAAACCGCCAATTGCGCTGACGGGGTAGAGCGGCCCAATTGGCGCCGAGCGATCAAAAGATTTACCGATCTCCCAAGGTTTTTTCTGATCACCCAGCATGCGTTGCAGATCGCGCCTGGTCATG
>CAIYCP010000132.1 GCA_903924715.1 uncultured beta proteobacterium | reverse complement strand
GAAGTGCCCGACGCGCATCTCAAATGGCTGACCCCCAAGCAGGGCTTTATTGATTCTGAGCCGCGTTGGAAATCAAGCGGCGATGGTAGTGGTGCAACCTACGGGCGGCAAGGGGCTTCGTCTCATGTTGCGGTTGCGCCGCGCTCTGTGACCACCGGTGTCACGGTGGGTGCTCAGCAGTTTCGCATTGGTCAGGGTGTGCGACACGGTCGTTTTGGCGAGGGCACCATTATCGGCTTGTCTGGTAGCGGTCTGGATGCACAAGCTCAAATTCAGTTTCGCGAGGTTGGCTCAAAAACACTCGCGCTTGGCGTGGCCAAGCTTGAGATCACACAAAGCTAGCGCTGACTTTTGCCAGGTTTATCGCGAGGTACGCGATAGCGGTTGTAGCCCCATAGGTATTGCGTCGGCATCAGAGCGATCATGTCTTCTAATGCCTGATTTAATTGCGCGGCAGCCAGGTCAATATCTTCTGATAAGGGCTCTTTGATTGCCTGGTACCTGATTGTAAAACCCTTGCCGATGCCATTGCGTTGCGCCGCCATCACAAAGATCGGCGCGCCAGTGGTGCTTTGTAATCTTTGCACAAGTTTGGTGGTGTACGCTAGCTTGCCAAACAAAGGTGCCCAAACGCCTTCACCCATCAGCGGAACTTGATCTGGCAGGATGCCGACCGACTCGCCTCGTTTAAGCGCTTTCAGTAATGTTCTTAGGCCAGCTTGATTAGACGGCGCCATGGTGAGATTTTTTCTGGTTCTTGTTTTGATAATCCAGTCGTGCAACCAAGGCTGTTTAGGTAGACGAGTCAATACAGTCGCTGGAAATCTGCTGGTGTAGATCGCCCCGAGTAGTTCGAAGCTTCCTGCATGCGGGCCCAATAATATCAAGCCCTTGCCTAGCGCAAGCGCCGCTTGAAACTCATCCCAGCCATCGCACTGCACCTGTGTCGCTAATTTGGCTTCATCTCGGCGCATATGCCAATAGGGCATTTCTAAAAACAATTGCCCAGCGCTGATGAGCGATGCGCGCAATACTTGCGGTGAGGCGTGAGGCATTGCGATGGCTAAGTTTTCAGCTGAACGCCGTTTGTAACGACTTGGCAATATCCATACTAACCAACCCGCGCCCCAGCCTAGGATTTGAAGGACAGGTAGGGGCAAGCAGGCGAAAAACCTAAATATGGCTGTCGCGAATATTGGACCGAGTATGTTTAACATTGTGGGCAGTTTTTGCTTAAATCGATCATGCAAAAGCTTCGAGCTGAGTTTGTAACTCAAGCCAAGCGCTTTCAAGGCTAGCCGCGCGCTTGGTGAACTCGCCGTGCTCGGCCAGTACGCGCACACATTCGTCTTTGCGTGCCTCACTGTACAAATCTGAATCTGCGATCAAGGTATCGAGGCTTTTTAGCTTAGCCTGCACTTGTTCAAGTTCTTTTTCAAGTTTGTTGATTTGCTGTTCAATCGGTTTGCGAAGTTGTGCTGCCTGTTGTCTAAGCTCGGCACTTTCGCGTTTGTTAAGTTTTTGCTCGGGTGTCGAGGCTGCGGTTTTCGCAGCCTCTATTGCTGCGGCCTGTGCCGCGGCTTGTTCAGCCGCTGTCATTTTGTCAGCGGCGCGACCTGCAGTACGCGCGGCCGCCTCTTGTTTGCGTGCGCGGGCCTGATGTTGTGCAAGCCAGTCGCGATAGTCTTCAAGATCCCCATCAAACTCTTGCACACCACCATTGGCCACAATCCAAAAACTGTCGACCGTCGTGCGCAGAAGATGACGGTCGTGCGACACCAACAACATGCTGCCGCCAAACTCAGCCAGTGCCGTGGTTAAGGCTTCGCGCGTTTCGACATCCAAGTGGTTACTCGGTTCATCGAGTAGTAGCAAATTTGGTTTTTGCCAAACGATTAACGAAAGTGCTAAGCGCGCTTTTTCGCCACCAGACATTGGCTCGACGGTATCTGTGACGCGATCGCCACCAAAACCAAAGCCGCCGAGATAGTTACGTAGTTCTTGTTCGCGCGTGCCAGGGGCGATGCGCGACAAGTGTTGTAAAGGGCTACTCGCTAAATCCAGCATATCAAGTTGATGCTGTGCAAAATAGCCCACTTCAAGCCCGCGGGAGGCCAGCCGTGTACCCCCTTGGACCTCAAGTTCGCCTGCCAGCGTTTTCACCAAGGTACTTTTGCCGGCGCCATTCACCCCAAGAATGCCAATCCGATCGCCGCCACGCACCATCAGCTTGACGTTGCGCAGAATCGAGACCTGTTTGCCATGCTCTGTGGTGTAACCCGCATGCATGTCATCAAGTACGAGCAGGGGGTCGGGCATGCTTTTAGGCGAGGGGATCCGAATATCAATCCCGGACTCGGCACGAATCGGTGCCATTAAATCCATCCGAGCCAGCGCTTTGACACGGCTTTGAGCTTGTTTGGCTTTTGAAGCTTTAGCCTTGAAACGATCAATAAAACCTTGCAGGCGTGCAGATTCACGCGTTTGTCGTTCGTAGGCAACTTTAGTTTGTCTGAGTCGCTCGGCGCGTTGCGTCACAAAGTCTTCATAGCCGCCTTTGTAGCGAACGAGCTTGCCTTGATCAAAATGCAAAATGGTTTGTGCGACGGCATCCAAAAATTCGGTATCGTGCGAAATCAACAGCACGGTGCCTTGATACGCAGCTAGCCATTTTTCAAGCCACAACATGGCATCAAGATCGAGGTGATTGGTGGGTTCGTCGAGCAGTAAAAGCTCTGAGGGCGCCATGAGCGCACGCGCCAACGCGAGTCGCATGCGCCAGCCACCCGAAAAACTGTCTACAGGTTCTGACCACTGCTCAGGGGTAAAGCCCAGTCCTGCCAACAACTGTTCGGCCCGCGAGACTGAAGTCCAGGCATCCGCCTCGATCAGTTCTGCTTCAAGCTCTGCAATACGAGAACCTTGCGCCTCTGCGTGATCGGGGCTCGTGTGCGCGGTATCGTCAATCAGCGTGCGCTGGGCTTGTAAGTGACGCAAATGCGTATCGCCATCAATGACGAATTCGCGTGCGGCATCATGGCTGTCCGCAATTTCTTGTCTCACACTGGCGATGCGCCAACCGAGCGGAAAATCGAGTCGACCGGCATCGGCATCCATTTCATGCTGGATTAAGGCAAACAGGGTGGATTTACCCGCACCATTTTTTCCGACGAATCCGACACGTTCTCCGGGATGCACCACGAAATCTGTTTGATCTAAAAGTACTTTTGCACCGCGACGAACGGTTAAGCCTGTTGCACGAATCACGACGGAAATTGCTCGCGGTTAAGTAACAAGATTTGGTCAGAGGCCTGGGCAGTATCAAGCCACATGGGCTCGAGTTCTGGAAATGCGGCTTCAAAATACGCGCGTTCATGGCCAATTTCAAGCAAAAGAATACCTTGTTCGTTTAGATGAGCAGGCGCTTGCTCGAGAATGGTGCGCACTAAATCCATGCCATCTGAACCGCCGGCAAGCGCCAGCGTGGGTTCATGCTGATATTCGGCGGGCAGGTTCAACATCGACTGGCTGTTGACGTAAGGGGGGTTGCAAATGATCAGATCGTAACGTGCTGAGACAGACAAAGGATCATACAGGTTGCCCTGGTGCAAGTTTAAACGATCAGTCAGGCCGTGCTCGGTGACGTTGCGAAGCGCCACCTCGATTGCTTCAGCTGAAATATCGGTGGCGTCTACGAAGGCTTCAGGAAACTGATGGGCTGCAATAATTGCCAAACAGCCTGAACCGGTACAGAGATCCAAGATCCCTGTGACCTCGTAGGGATCCAGAATCCAGGGGCTAAGTTGCGTCATCAACAGTTCAGCAATCGGTGAGCGCGGCACGATCACGCGTTCGTCGACATAAAACGCATAGCCTTGTAACCATGCCTCGTGTGTGAGGTAGGGAGCAGGAACGCGCCGATCACAACGCGCATCAATATAGGTCAATGCTCTTTGCCGCTCTTCAGGCAAGACTCGAGCATCCATGAAGGGTTCAAGTTGATCGGGAGGTAGATGTAAGGCGTGTAGCACTAAATACACAGACTCATCCCAAGCGTTGTCTGACCCATGGCCAAACGACAGCTTGGTTTGATTAAAACGCGATACGCCATAGCGAATTAAGTCGCGAACGGTTTGCAGAGTATCGCGTGAGGCGTCCATGCCTGGGTCAGGCTCTTAACAAATCGTTGATACTGGTTTTGGCACGCGTTTGAGCATCGACACGTTTGACAATAATCGCGCAGTTCAAGCTGTGCGTACCGTCGGCGGATGGGAGTGAGCCGGGTACGACCACCGAGCCGGAGGGAACGCGGCCGTAATGGATCTCTTTTGTTTCGCGGTCATAGATGCGGGTGCTTTGCGACAAAAATACGCCCATGGCTAAGACGCTATTTTCTTCGACGATAACGCCTTCAACGACTTCAGAGCGTGCGCCAATAAAGCAGTTGTCTTCAATGATGGTGGGATTGGCCTGCAGCGGCTCGAGCACGCCACCAATGCCTACGCCGCCCGAGAGGTGCACGTTTTTACCAATTTGTGCGCATGAGCCGACCGTTGCCCAAGTGTCAACCATCGAACCTTCATCGACGTAGGCGCCGATGTTGACGTAAGAAGGCATTAGCACAACGTTGCGCCCGATATAGCATCCACGGCGAGCGACCGCCGGTGGTACCACGCGATACCCGCCCGCTTTGAACTCGGCGGGGCTGTAATCCGAAAATTTAAGTGGCACTTTGTCGTAAAACTGTAAAGGGGCTTGGCCCATGAAGCCATTGTCGTTGAGACGAAATGATAAGAGAACCGCCTTTTTGATCCACTGGTGCACGACCCAGTCGCCATTGATTTTTTCAGCAACACGTAACGCGCCGGTATCCAAGGCATCGATTGTGTGTGCAACGGCTTCGCGTACGCCAGCACTGGCAGCAGTGGGCGACAGGTTTGCGCGATCTTCCCAACCGCTTTCAATGGTCTTTTGTAGATCTAAGGTCATAACACGCCTTTATAAAAATGGATAAGTAAGTAATGAGAAATAAAGTGTCAGCAAACCATGAGCACAAATCAAATGCGAATTACGCTTTACGAATAAACGCCGCGATGCGTTCAGCGGCCTCGATGCAATCTTTGAGTGGCGCCACCAGCGCAATACGCACTCGGTTTTGCCCTGGGTTGACGCCATTGATCGTACGCCCGACAAAGCTGCCAGGAAGCGTGGTGACATTGGTATGTGTGAGCAAGTCACGAACGAAATCGGCATCAGGGCCCGCAGTACCCGCCCATAAATAGAACGATGCATCGGGGCGTTTAACGTCGAGCACGGGCTCCAGAATAGGAAGCACAGCCTCAAATTTTGCCCGGTATTGCTGGCGATTATCAATGACGTGGGCTTCGTCTTGCCAAGCGGCAATACTCGCCGCAGAGACCACGGGCGACAAGGCGCTGCCATGGTAGGTGCGATAAAGCAAAAATTTTGCCATCAACGTCGCGTCGCCAGCCACAAAGCCAGAGCGCATACCCGGCACGTTTGAGCGTTTCGATAAACTCGAAAAACTAATTAAATTGCGAAAATCTGTGCGCCCCAACTGATAGGCCGCTTGCATGCCGCCCATGGGAGGGCGCGTTTCGTCGAGGTAGATTTCTGAGTAGCACTCATCAGACGCAATGACAAAGCCATAGCGGTCTGATAATTCAAAAAGTGTTTGCCATTCGGGCAGAGACATGACATTGCCGGCAGGATTGCCCGGCGAGCACACAAATAACAATTGAGTACGTTGCCAAATATCGACCGGAACCGTTGACCAGTCGCAGCCAAAATTTTGCGCGGCATCGGAATTGACATAGTAGGGCGTGGCGCCGCCGAGCAGGGCCGCGCCTTCGTAAATTTGGTAAAACGGATTTGGACAAACGACGATTCCGTTTTTTGTGGAGTCGAGCACGACTTGGCCGAAGGCAAACAGCGCTTCGCGAGAACCGAGCGCGGGCAATACTTGTGTCTCGGGATTTGGGCAAGGGATGTTGTAACGCTTGCCGATCCATTGGCTAATTGCCTGGCGTAGCAAGGGATCGCCTTTTGTTGGCGGATAGATCGACAAGCCGTCTAGCGCGCCAATGATGGCGTCTTTGACGCACTGTGGCGCGGCGTGTTTGGGCTCGCCAATCGATAAATTGATCGGACGCAAGCCCGCAGGGGGCGTGCCTGCCTGGGCCAGTAAGAGGCGCAGTTTTTCGAAGGGATAGGGCTGCAGGGTGTCTAGGCGAGGATTCATTTGCGTATTTTAACCAGTTGGGCGAGGTACGGGGGCGGGAAACCCGGGCAGGGTGCGCTACAATGCTCGGTTACTGCGAAGGTGGCGAAATTGGTAGACGCACCAGGTTTAGGTCCTGACGCCGTAAAAGGTGTGCGGGTTCGAGTCCCGCCCTTCGCACCATTTTGAATTACCTACTTGGCGTGGGCTGTTCGCTGCGCTGTCCGTTATCTTTGTTTGGTAGATCTTCATGCAACCTGTGGTTGAAACTGTCT
>CAIYCP010000131.1 GCA_903924715.1 uncultured beta proteobacterium | reverse complement strand
TTGACCGTGCTTTCAGCAACATCGAGTTTTCGAGCGATTTCCTTATTAGACAATCCTAGCGACAGTTGCGCTAACATTTCGCGCTCGCGCGGAGTCAGTTTTTTGCTATTACTCTCAGTCGGCGCTTCGACTTGTCGAAAACTTGCCACTAACTTAGCCGTCATCTCAGGTGAGATGACGGCATCGGCCTGCATCACACACCGCAACGCCTGCAGTAAATAATCCGCATCAATATTTTTAAGCAAGTAACCAGCCGCACCCTTTTTGAGTGCCAGCGCAAGGTCTTCCGCATCTTCAGAGACGGTCAGCAAGACGACGTGGCAGGCCGGACGATCTTGCAAAATCAGACCAATCACATCCAGTCCCGACAATCCCGGCATGTGCAGATCTAATAGAACGATATCTGGTTTGAGTTCCTTGGCCCGTTTGACGGCTTCTAGACCGTCAGAGGCTTCACCAACCACTTCGAAATCCAGGTTTCGCTGTAATAAAAGACGAATTCCGCTACGGAAAAGTGTATGGTCATCGACGAGCAAAATTCGAATTGTCTTGTTATCCATCAAGCGGCCACACGTGCTTTCTGTTCTAGCCGCAACCTGATCTGTGTTCCCGTTGAACTACTGAATACCTCTAGAGATGCGCCGAGTCGTGCCGCGCGCTCTTTCATGATTGTGATACCGACTTGTTGCTCTTTGCCAACATCAGCCGAGGCGTATTCAAACCCACAACCATTGTCGCGAATATTTAACTCGAAATCATGTTGGTTATAAATAGTGATCCGAACCAGGTTCGCTTTAGCGTGCTTTCGAATATTAGACAAAGCCTCTTGCGCAATGAAAAGAAGCTGTAATTGCTGCTCTGCGGGCAAGGGGGCTCCCTGCCCATTCGACTCAATCACGACAGGTATCGCCGTTTGTCGAGTAAAGCGATCGGCTGCTTGGTGCAACGCCTGAGTCAAATCACCAGACTCAAGTTTGATTCGAAAATTTAATAAAAGCTCGCGTACATCATCATAACTTTCACGCAAACCCGTTTGAATCATCTGTAAACTTTCAGTGACCTCGCCATCCTCTTTGCGTCGCAACGAATCCTCAAGCATTTGCACCTGCAATTTCAAGAAATTCAATCCCTGAGCAATCGAGTCGTGCAGGCCTTGCGCCACCAGATTGCGTTCTTGAGATACGGCCAGCTCGCGGGTTCGCGCAAGAAGTCTCTGATTTTCAATCGCAACGCCGAGGTGCTGGCCGACCGAATCAAATAGCCGTCGATCATCCCCAGAAAACTCACGCGGACTCACAAAATGTAAGGTATAACTGCCCAGCGCCACTGCGCCATTCGTAATCTGCGCAATAGCAATCGAATTAAACCCTTCCTCGCGACATAAGTAGCGCTGCTCAACAGGCAATTTCCTAAAATCATGCAGTTGCGTTTCGCCCGTTGCCACGGCATCACCACATAGACAATCACCCGCGTGCACACACTGCTCTTCTTGAACAAACGACGCAGACAGTCCTTGGTGAACGGTCAGATGTAAATTGTTCTGTCGAGGATCCAAAATACGGACGGTTCCGCCATCGGCACCAAAGTATTCAACTAACTTCTTCAAAAAACCCTGACATCGCTGCTCAAGTTCGCCAGGATGACTCAGGTATGAAGAGAAATCGTATAGCGTACTGAGTGCACGATTTTGCTGAGCGAGCTCTAAGGTTTTTTGCGAAACACGCTCTTCGAGCTCTCCGTAGAGGGCTTTGAGTTGAGCCGCCATATCATTGAAGCCTGAGGCGAGTTCGCCAAATTCATCACGCCCTTCAACCGGCACTTGCACCGAAAAATTTCTTGCCGTCATTTGTGTAATGCCTGCTTGCAACGCTTGCACGGGCCGGATTACCCAGCCATACAGCAGGTAGATAATTGCAATACTCCCAACCAACATCAACACAATTAATGCAAGCTGCGACCCACGTAAGTAGGTGGTCGTGCGGCTATTCTCAAGCTCAATCTGATAGACCAACCGGTCGACTTGCTCGACAAACTTAGGCAGCGCTAGCAGATAAGTAGAAATCAAACGCGGTCGATCCTGCTCACCGTTTATCACGGACTGCAGCGCGGGTTCCATTTCGACGCTCCAGAATGCGTTCATCCGCACAAACTGCTCTTGTACCAATTGACTACTTGGCAGACGCAGTGGGCGCTGCGGATCGCCGATTTGTAAGTTTGATAGTGTTTGATTCAGACGTTTCAGTTGCACTCGAATCACGTCGGGATCAGTTTGAGCCGACGCGCTTGATTGGTTGAGGGTCAGACCCAAACGCACGGACTGCATGCGTAGGCTACCCGTATCGTTGATGGCTGCCGCCGCGCCCTCAAGAGCCCACGATAGCCATAACGTTCCAAGCACCATCGATAAACCAAACACTAAACCCGCTAGCGACACCGACACCAGTCGTACACCGAGTTTGTAGTTGCGTCCGATTGAAGGGGGCCAAGCGATTGCCAAACGGGTATCTCCTGAAACCTATCAACGCGGCGCAGGCCGACGTGCGAGGGTGACTCATTATCACCGATGCGGGCTCTGGCAGGTGACTATTCGAGCTTTTCTAGTTCGAAAGAACTATATCGCCTCGCTCATATGCCTGCTGTTACCCCCAACTACAGGGGAATAGGCGCCGCGTTCGCTGCAATCTAGTCTGTGTCTTACCACTTCAGTCCATTAAAGGTAGGCAATGACTTCCGAAACTCGCAACGCCAACATGGTACTGACTTCGAGTACGTTGGCCTTCACCATCTGCTTTGCGGTCTGGATGATGTTTGCCGTGATTGGCATTCCGATCAAACAGCAGCTCGGACTCAACGAAACTGAATTCGGCTTACTCGCCGCGATGCCGGTACTGACGGGCTCATTAATTCGGGTACCGCTCGGCATCTGGACCGACCGCTTTGGCGGTCGCATCGTCTTTTTTTTGCTGATGATCAGCACCGTGCTTCCTATCTGGATCCTTTCGTATGCCACAAAATATTGGCATTTTTTAACGATCGGTTGTTTTGTCGGCTTGGCGGGTGGTTCGTTTTCTGTTGGTACGCCGTACGTTGCACGCTGGTTTCCAAAAAACCGTCAAGGACTTGCGATGGGTATTTTTGGGGCAGGCAACTCAGGATCGGCTCTCACCAAATTCGTTGCGCCCGCACTCATTGCATCAGCAGCTGGCTCTTGGACGATCGTTCCACAAGTGTATTCAGTCTCGATGTTGATCACTGCCCTGTTGTTTTGGTTTTTTTCACGCACCAATCCAACGCACAATATTTCTTCAAACGCGACATTTTCACAGCAACTCCTGATGCTTAGAAACCCGCGCGTGTGGCGCTACTGCCAATACTATTCAGTCGTCTTTGGTGGTTATGTTGCCTTAGCGTTATGGATGACCAAGTATTACGTTGGCGAATACGGTTTTGATATACAAAAAGCCGCTTTATTAGCTGCTGTGTTTTCGCTACCTGGTGGCGTACTACGCGCCGTAGGTGGTTGGGTGTCAGATCGTTACGGCGCATATCACACCACGTGGTGGGTAATGTGGGTATGTTGGGTTGCCTTTTTTTTACTGAGCTACCCACAAACTAACTTTACCGTCATCACTGTCAACGGGCCCCGCGATTTCTTTATTGGCCTAACGCCAACCCTATTCACAACACTGCTCTTTGTCGTCGGCATTGCCATGGCGATCGGCAAGGCCTCTGTTTTCAAATTCATTTCAGATGAGTTTCCAGAAAATATTGGTGCGGTCTCGGGCATCGTCGGTCTCGCAGGTGGCTTAGGCGGCTTCATTCTTCCCATTTTATTTGGAGCGATGGTCGACCTCACCGGCGTTCGCTCATCAAGCTTCATGCTGCTTTATGGAACCGTATGCGTATCGCTTGTGTGGATGCACTTCAGTTTTAGAAAAGAGCGCAGTGACACAGCGCCCTTGACGCACAGCACGAACAAAGTGACATCGCCGCTTTCACCTTACGCCTAGATCCGCATAGT
>CAIYCP010000130.1 GCA_903924715.1 uncultured beta proteobacterium | reverse complement strand
GTCAGAGCTGTCGTGGGCAGACGGGTGTAAAAATCAGCCGGTAAGCTCGCAAACGAGTTCGTTTTATCGAGAGTTTCAAAACAAGATGTTGAGGTCATAGTGATCAAATGGCTTTAGCTGCGATTATTGCGATTAACGCGATTGTGTTGCTTGGATCGATGGGATCGATTTTCGCCTGTTATGCCTTAGAAACACGCAGTGTCCCTGATGGCGAAAGGTCGATCATCGCTTAAGCTTTTCGGCTTTCTGGAACGCTTTGGCGACCTTCTTTGCTGGGCGAACATAAAAGACCGAACTCAAAAAGAATCCTGTTGCCAGAACAATTTCGACCCAAGCGAGGGCGATTGAGGGGCCAGGTGGATCTGACATAACGCGCACCACGCCTTCCATGAGGTACAACAACACCAACATAGACGCCCATTGAATCGTATACAGACTGCCACGTAACGTGCCACGCATGGCGAAGGCTAGCGGCAAGGCTTTTAAAAATAGCAGCGTGCCACCTGGCCTGAGCGGTGCCAGCCAGATCTCCCAGAGCAAACAAAGAAAAAAGAGCCCAAATAAACAGACAACGGCGATGCGCTGCAGCGCAATATTTAGAACAATCGCTGCGGGCGGCGATTCAGTCATCGGTGCTGGTTGCAGCGTTGCCAAGGGCTCAGTGGCCACTGTTACGTTTAAGGCTGAGCCCGGCTCACTTTTTCTAGGCGGTTGGGGTAACGGCGAAATTTCAGACATCGTGTGTGCTGCGCTCAATTGGGGCAAAGATTAATGACAGTGAAGCACCCGACAGTGGGTGACGCTGCTATTATCGCCTGCAGACGGAGGATTCACATGCAGGCTGGTGCAAAGCAACATTTCGCACACAAACACGTGGCGCATTTTTTCAGACACGCGAGCCAAATATTTGGTCTGGCGATGCAACGCGTCGCCGAAGCTAACACCGTACAACTCGCCGCGAGCCTAACCTTTACGACCGTGCTGTCGATTGTGCCCTTGTTAGCTGTGGTGCTGTCCCTGTTTACGGCATTTCCACTTTTTAAACAGTTCAGTGACGCACTGCAGGCTTTTTTAAGCAATAGCCTCATGCCGCCCTCTGTGTCAGACAACATCATGTCTTATCTCAATGAGTTTGCGGCGCAGGCGTCCAAGCTCACAGCGATCGGCGGTGGGTTTTTAGTGCTGACCGTTGTATTTTTGATCATGTCGGTTGAGTCAGCTCTCAATATCATCTGGCGCGTCGGCCGCCAGCGCCGCGTGACACAGCGCTTGCTAGTCTATTGGGCGGTCATCACCCTTGGCCCGGTACTGACGGGTGCAAGTTTGTACGCCACAGCTTTTTTGGCACGTGAATCTTTAGGCTTATTAGCGCATACGCCTATTTTTCTAGAAATCGCGCTCAAATTATTACCTGTAATGATCGGTGCACTGGCCTTCGCAGCCTTATTTATTATGGTGCCAAATACTCGCGTCAACCGAGGGGACGCGCTGATTGGCGGTTTACTCTCTGCCCTGATTCTTGAGGCGATGAAGATCGGCTTTGCTTACTACGTTGCGCAGTTTTCAACCTACACCATGATTTATGGCGCCTTTGCCGCCCTACCCGTTTTTCTAATCTGGATTTATTTATGCTGGTTGGGTATCTTGCTTGGTGCCTTAACCGCAGCAAACCTACCGCTCTTTCGGTTGGGCCGGCTGGATCCTGAAGTGAGGCCAGGCGCTGCCTTGATCGACGCGCTGTCCGTTTTAAAGCTGCTCAGTCAGGCCCGAGGTCAACAACCGCCAGGCTGCAGCAGCACTGAACTCATCCAAGGTTTGCGTCTGCCCTTAAACGTGCTTGAGCAACGGCTGAGCTGCTTGACTGCCATGGGATTAGTCGCCGTTGTGCCTGGCGCAAAGAATGTGCGCTGGCTGTTAGCCTGCGACCCAGACCGCAGCACGCTTGGTCCCTTAGTCGCTCAGCTTGCCCTCGATCGCGCATCTATTCAACTGGCAGAGCAGCCCTTTTTAGCCCAGGCACTGAGCAATGTCATTACAGAGCAAGGCGATGCCACACTGACTGAGGTTTTAGCCCACCACGACATTACCCTGACTCACCCACTACAATCCACAATAGTGAGCAG
>CAIYCP010000129.1 GCA_903924715.1 uncultured beta proteobacterium | reverse complement strand
TGTGTATCAACAATCCCTTTTTGAACGGCGTTGATGCCAGAGGTCAGCGTATTGGTCAATGAAGAAATAAGATTAGGCATGATAGCTTCCTATTGGATTTAGGTGAACAACAAATATTTCGCAAAAAAAGAAAAATATTTTCCAAACTACTTAGAAGCATCAGTGCGTGATACGTAGACCACATCAACAGTGCCGATCAATTTACGAGATGTAACGCCTTTACGGATAAACCGTATGCGCTTCGTACTTGGTGACTGCAGTTACTAAAATGACTAAAGTTCTAAAAAAATATTTACTGAGTGAATCCTGACAAAGAAATTAACGGAAGATTGTTAGTTTGGCCGACTCAGCTGTATTCAGCTGGCTGATCAAGTAATAATCAATCGATTGCTGGTTATTTAATTGCTGTAGTTTTGCTTGTAAAGCTGTTTCGTCAATGTTTTGAATTGAGTCAACCGTGCTTTGCAAGTTGGTAGCTGACGAAAGTGCCGCCGTACTCTGAGCTTTTAGACCGGTTTGCTCGGCATCAACGATCGATTGTTGGTTCGATATCGTATTTAAAGCAACCGTCAAAATATCCATTGCACAGCTTGCTTTTGCTTGGCCTGCTGCGGTGGTGTCACTGACCAGGCCAATTGAAAGCGTTGCAATATTTAACTTGCCAGCTGCGGCTGCGGTTGCAACTGCGGTTGCAAGGGTTGCCCGTGCTGCAGCTTCGCCCCCACCGCCATAGGCCGCAACGACTGCAGTAATTGCGGCTGCGACTGCTGCATCAACACTGGCATCGAGTCCTGCCGAGGCAAGCGTGGTGGTATCGGCTGAAGTCAACCCGGTTTGAGCTACTTGCGCACCGGTTGCTATGTTCACATCAGCCATAAAACCTGAAGAACACAGCAAGTTGGTGTTATTAACCGTAGCGCCTTTTAACAGGCTACTGACCTGTGCTGACAGCTGCCCAAACGTTGAATTGAGTGCCCCCCGGTCGCTCGGTGTCAATCCGGCGTTTGCAGCCTGTGTCGAAATATCTTTCATTTGCGACAAAATTTTGGTGGTCGACACCAAAGCTGTACCCGTCACAGATAATAAATCAAGACTCTGCTTGATGTTAGACGTCACGTTTTCATAGCCAGACACCTGAGCTGACAGCCGCGTCACAATACCAACTTCTGCGGCGTTCAGTGTCTTTTTACCTGACGATAATTCAGACTGAACGTGAACGATATCTGTTTGAACACCAGCGACATTTTGAGATAGCGTAGACGCTAAACCATTTAATGAACTCATGATTAATCCCCTTAGAATGCATTTAAGCTATTCAATTAACGGAAAATGGTCAACGCGGCTGCTGCTGCGGTGTTCATTTGCGCGATCAGGTAATAATCAATCGATTGCTGGTTATTGAGTTGCTGTAACCTCGCCTGCAAGGCCGTTTGATCAACGCTTTGAATCGTATCGATCGTTGCCTGGAGGTTGGTTGACAAGCTCAGTGAGGCGGCTGCACTGGCATCTAAGCCTGTTTTGGTTGCAGACAGTGTTGATTGAAAGGTTGAGACTGATGCCAAGGCTGTGGTGAGCGCATCAATCGCAGACTGCGCGCCGGTTTGACTCGCGACCGTAGACGCGTTCACGCCCAGCGTGGTGGTGCTCATTCCCAGGTTGGCGATTGTGGTTTGCGATGCTGTGCCGCCTGTGATGCCGCTTTGAACGATTAAAGTACTACCCCCGGTCACGAGTACGTTTTCGCCATTGACTCCAGCGTTCGTGATTAAGTTTGTCACTTGTGCGATTAATTGCGCAAAGGTAGTGTTCAGTGCAGTGCGATCGCTTGTTTGCAACCCTGCGTTTGACGCTTGGGTCGCAATATCTTTTGCTTGAGCAAGGATTGTGGTGATTGAGGTCAGCGCAGTTTGGCCGACATTGATCACATTTGTACCCGCCGCAATGTTTTGCGAAGCGCTTTTGTAACCGGTGGCTTGTGCCGAGAGGCGAGTAACAATTCCAATCTCAGCAGCGTTTAAAATCTTGTTGCCGGTAGATAATTGAGTTTGAGTGTCAACAATCTCTTTTTGAACGCTGTCGATACCAGCAGTTAGAGTCGACGACAACGATGAAATAACATTAGGCATGATGGCTTTCCATTAGATTTGGGTAAAAAACAAAGGTTGTGCCGAAATTGGCATAACACTTTTCCAAACTACTTAGAAGCATCCGTGCGTGATACGCAGACCACATCAACAGTGCCGAACATGTTACGAGTTGTGACGCTCTAACGGATTAAAATACCGTTTGCGTTTCGTACGGGGTTACTATATTTGATACAAGGACTACAAGAATATTTATTAAAAAACTGAGTTA
>CAIYCP010000128.1 GCA_903924715.1 uncultured beta proteobacterium | reverse complement strand
CGATCAATCGCCGCCTGAGGCGTGCCGGCTGGGTACGTCAGTCCTAGCCAGACACCAATATCAAATCCCGGAATGGTTTCTGCAAGAGAAGGGACCTCTGGCAAACCCGAAAACCGACTCGATGTCGACACCGCAAGGGGTATCAAGCGGCCACTTTTAAAGTGCTGGATTGCAGGGCCAATTGAGCTGAAAGTCACGTCGACATGACCACTGATCATGTCGGTGTTCGCTGGCGCCTGTCCTTTGTATGGAACATGCACGAGATTGATCCCCGCCTCATGCTTTAAAAGCTCTGCCGCAAGGTGTCCTGAAGAACCATTACCCGACGAAGCGATGGTGAATTTACCCGGATTCGCTTTAGCCAGGGCAATCAACTCAGCCACATTTTTTACTGGCATTTTTTGTGGGTTCACCACTAAGACCAAGGGCAGGTTTGCCGTCAAACTCACCTGCGCAAAACTTTTTAACGCATCGTAAGGCACGCTATGCAAATGGGGGTTGATTGTGAAAGGTGGATCTGAGCCGAAACTGATGGTGTAGCCATCCGGTACGGCTTTAGCCAATAGGTCTGCGCCGATCACACCTCCACCACCTGCCCGATTTTCAACAATGACGGGCTGGCCTAAGGCCAACGCAAGTTGCTCTGCCATGAGGCGTGCCGTCAAATCAGCAGCACCGCCAGGTGCGTAGGGCACAATCATTTTGATCGCCTTGGTTGGCACCCACTGCGCGTAGGCAGGCGCCATCGTGCCCGCGATCAAAAATAGACTTGTCAGCCACGCGCTCAGGCCTTTCATGCGGCGATGCCCTTTTCTTTTGACTCGCCGTAAGGTGGCGAATAAATCACCAACACACGCACGGGTTCTTCGCTAATGCGTGTGAAAGCATGCACTTCGTTCGCTGGAAAAAAACACGAATCTCCAGGGCCCAGTTCACAGGTTTCGCCGCCCACTTCAGCGCGTGCACGGCCCGAAAGCATGTAGCAAACCTGCTCAATTCCGGGGTGACGATGCGGCAACGCACCACCGCCATCGCCATCAAGTTTGCCGCCCACCACGCCCAACAACACCTCGAGATGCTTGGCCCCGACAGTCTCGGGTCCGATCAGGCGGCGGTTGACCGTGTCGCCATGGTTCGCGGGGCTATAAGGGGTAACGTCTGATTCTTTAATGAAATACCGGCTCTTCGTCATATTGATCTCCGTGATTATTTAAGGTCTTTGAGCCAATGCTACAAGCATTTACTTGCTTTTTCTAGACATCTACTTGCTATGATAGGCAAAACAATACAAAGCATCCACTCAAGCGGTGCGTCACCTTGGAGATCCACATGAAAGTATATGAAGCCGTCACGGTTGGTTTGGTTGCTGAAGGTTGCAAAACACTCTTTGGCCTGATGGGTGACGGCAATATGTCGCTCTGGGGTGCCTTAGGTCGTCAGAAAAAAATCGACATCGTTTCGTCGTTTAATGAGGCCGGTGCTGTCTCTATGGCAGATGGCTATTCGCGCACTACCGGCCAAGTCGGCTTGTGCACGATCACCTGTGGCCCTGGCCTGACTCAAGTTGGCACCTCGCTGAGCATCGCCGTGCGCAATCGCTCGCAGATGGTACTCATCACCGGGCAAATTGCTGCAGGTGCAAAAAACAATATTCAGTCTATGGATCAACGCCGCTTTGTTGAAGCCTGTGGCGCTCGTTTTCATGACATCAGCAGCGCCGATAACTTAGCCGATGAAATGGCAGAAGCGTTTTATGCCGCGCGGGTACATCGTATCCCTGTTGTACTCAACCTGGATATGGCGCTACAAGAGCAGTCTTTTGACTGGGATTTTGATTACCGCCCTTCGACCAATTTCTTGCCTGCTCCGATTGGCGCCCCAAGCGACGAGTCACTGCAGCCACTCTTAGAAAAGCTGATCGCCGCCGAACGCCCTGTCATCATTGCGGGCATTGGCGCGCAACGCGGAAATGCAAAACCAGAGATTCTTAAACTCGCTGCGCAACTCGGTGCGTTAGTCGGCACCTCACTGCAAGCGAAAGATTTGTTTCTAGGTGAAGAATACAACTTAGGTATTTCAGGCACTTTTGCGTCAGCACCTGCCGAACACCTGTTTGCTGAGTCAGACTTTGTATTGG
>CAIYCP010000127.1 GCA_903924715.1 uncultured beta proteobacterium | reverse complement strand
TGGGCGGTTAGCTCAGGGGTAGAGCACTGCCTTCACACGGCAGGGGTCACTGGTTCGATCCCAGTATCGCCCACCATGTAATGCGCGCGCCATCTACAGGCAATAGGGGGTCAGCTAACCATAGGCAGCAAGATCAAGCCGCATGTAGTCGTCTTTAGGAATGGCTTCATGGTATATAACCGCGAAGCGCCTACCGCAATATGGAAAATGAGTCACACGGGCAACCTACCAACCTTCACGCTGTGTTGAATGGCAGGGATATTTGATAGCAAATTTTTACTTCCTGCCTGCAATAACATCTCGAATTCCACTGGCCATTGCCCGAGCTGTTTCAACATCAGAACCAACGGCGTTATCGCAAACCTCAAGGTAGTTGAACTGTCTAAAGAAATTCAATTCTGGCGGGGTATTAGCATCTGTTGAAAATACGCGCCAAGACTTATTTACATGAACAATGTTGCCCAAGTCGTCCAACACAGCAATTTCACCCAAAAGATCATCTAGGGGTTTTTTGAGCAAGGAGGTCTTCTTCAGGTTGTGATTTTCTGTCAGAAGGCTCCGATGCACCATCGGCATCCACCACAGAGCCCTTAGTACCCAAACGGTCTATAGTTAGGAGGGTGTTGAGGTCTATGGCAAGCCACTCGGACAGCGCCATAAGATGGCCCGGCCGAGGAAAACCCAAACTCGACATCCACTTCCTGACGGTTTCTCGCGTCAAGGGCTTCGAAGAAGAGGGTTGATTGAAGTGGTGGGCAACAAAATTGGCAGATGGAATTTTGCCAACTTTTAAGTGGCATTATCTTTACAATGTCGAATACTCATTAATAAGTATATAGAGTTTTTACAATTCACTGAAGGTTCATACAGTTCCTACTATTGCAGGAAGTTTCTGAAAGGCAACACGTGCATTACTTGATCTGCGTGGGCGGCTGGCTTGCAGACAAGGCATTTAATTTTCCCTGCTGATTCCCTCGCCGATCAAATCACCGATTGGCTGACCTAGCCCGTGAGCCAATCATTCGTCTGCAGGGCTGTTACGTGGTATCGTTGAAGGCGTTGTGCGAGCCGTTGGATTTCAGCTATAAGCACCCCATTCGGTACGCTGCTATTCAGCCACAGCGGCCGCAGGTCCATAGGATTAATTCATGAGAATGTTGTTAGTGTGGTTGATTAACGCAGCGGCGCTGTTTGCGCTGCCATATCTAATGTCATCCATCACTGTGGATTCCTTCACTGTCGCGTTAATTGCAGCCTTTGTCTTGGGTTTGGTCAATACTTTTATACGTCCACTACTGGTGCTGTTCACGCTGCCGGCAACGCTGCTGACGTTAGGCTTGTTCATTTTCGTGATTAACGGAATTTTGTTTTGGTTCGTTGGTACGTTTGTAGAAGGGTTTCATGTTGGCGGCTTTTGGTCTGGGGTGGGTGGCGCGATTCTCTACAGCATTATTTCTTGGGCTTTGTCAGCGATTTTACTGCACGACAACACCGTGTGATTAAGCGGCCTTGGGACAGGCGCTCCATCGGGGAGGGGTCACTGGTTCGATTCTGGTAGCACCCTCCCACTCATGGCGAACAGTAATGGACTATGATTTTGGTGAAAGCATTCGCTGCAGTAGGTTATCGCGAAGAATGAGCTGGTGGTAGAGCGCTGCAACAACATGCAGCCCCACAAGCACCAGTAATGCAATGGCCACTGCTTGATGTACATCACCTAATTCATGACCCCAATCAGATCCTTTTGGGGAAAGGGCGGGCAGTGAAATCAATCCAAATAGCTTTACATCCCAGCCGCGGGAAGACGCATTGGCCCAGCCCATCAGCGGCAGGGTCAGCAGCACGATATATATCAATTGATGAATGGCCTTTGAAGCAAGCTCCTGCCAGCGCGGCATCGGCACGCTGGTTGGTGCAGGGTGAGATGCACGCCAAAAAACACGTAGCAGCATGACTGTCAGAATTAATGTTCCAAAAAACAGATGCCACGCAATTAGGCCATCGGGTTTGGTATCCTTTTCAACTTCTGGCATGGTCCAAGCAATGATGAATTCCACAATCAGAAGCACCAGAATGGCCCAGTGAAAAAACCGCGCAATCCCA
>CAIYCP010000126.1 GCA_903924715.1 uncultured beta proteobacterium | reverse complement strand
GGAGCCATGGCGCGCGAGGGCGTAGCCGACTGCTGAAACTGTGCGACATGTCGAGAATGATCTTTTCGTAAAGGCGTCGGGATCAGCACCGACAGTGGGCTGCCAAGCATGCTTTGCGCCGAGCGGCCAAACATTTTTTCTGCGGCAGGATTGAACAGCACAATATGTTGCCTAGAATCAATCACAACGATAGCGTCCATCATCGAATCGATCGTTACCTGGTACAGGCTTTTGCTCTCACCAAGTGCATTCGAAAGATCAGCCTCACGCAAGGTTTTTCGAATCAATAAAAAGGCAGCCATCACGATCAATAAGGACATCACAATCGCACCGCCGACAATGGGGATTGCAGCCTCGCGCCAAGACGCTAGCGCCTCGTCTTCATCATTGGTGACGCTAATCACCAGTGGAAACTTATTGACCGACGCTAAGGTAAATTCTTCTCGCCTATCCGTGCCCTTTACATGACTGACTAGCCTGACTTCATCGCCTGAGGTCGGCAATACCTCACCACCAAGCTCAGGCGGGCGATCGCCAATCATGCCTGTACGGTGGGGGGTACTAGCTATCAGTGTGCCGTCAGTACGATACAGAGCGACCGGTCTCGCATAATCCAGGCGCATCAGGTTAAAGCCATCTTCTATGTGTGCGGTGCTAATGACTGCAACAACAACCCCTTTAAACCGGCGTTCGCCATCGACAAGCTTTGTTGCCAAATGGATGACCCAATCTTTTTCAACTTCGTGACGTCTTGGACGTTCGATAAACATCCCTAAATCGTCTGTATCTTTAAGCGCGGTAAAGTATTCACGATCTGCCATAGAGACGGGCAGGCTCGGATGCTGTGCAGACGAGTTCACCACTGTGCCGGTTTCATCCACTAAATACAGCAGATCAATTTGACGCATCCACATCACGCGCGTACCAAGTAATAAGTGAACCTCTAAACTATCAAGCGAGAATTGATTGCCAAAGGTCGTCAGTAAGCTTTCTCGAATCCCCTGAAGAATGAGTTGCGAACCAGTAAAGGTTCGTTCGGTTTGTTCTGTAAATATTCTTGTCAAGCCAATCGTCTCAAGCTGCGTATGATTCATTTCTTGTTTTCGGATATCCCAAAGCAAGACAGCCGTAAATAGCGCAATTAATAGGATTGTGATCAGCGCGAAAGCGGCGATTGGATACGCGCGACTCGCCTGCAATTTCATATGCAAATCACCCAGCGGCTGCTCCCGCCCTTCGCAACAGGAATACTAAAAAGATTCGCCACGTTATCGCCCCAGCTTGACACGCGCATCGTTGATTGCGCCTTGTATCAGTTTGGCGTCTTCTGACTCGGCCTCAAGCAAGGTCGCCAAGTGCTCCCAGGTACGTAGTGCCGTCGTATAGTCACCAATGTTAAAAGAGGCAGTGCCCGAAAGCCACAGGGCCATTGGGTGATCAGGATCAAGTGTTAAGGCCAGAGTCAGCAACTGCAGAGGCTTACCAGCAAAGCTGCCGTTAGCATTGGTTGCAACCACATCTGCGTAATCGGCCAACAGTTGCGCATCACCTTGCACGTAACTACCTGATTTTTCATAGGCTTGTTCAGCCTCTTTAGGCCGATGCATGACCTTATACGACCGGGCAAGCATGGCCCAGCCCTTTAGGTCAGACGGATCTTTTTCAAGTTTTGCGGCAAGGCCTGCCACCATCTGCTCAACGTCGCGCTGTATCACCTTATCGTAAGCTTTCGGGTCAACACCTTGAATAGGGCTGCCTAAGGAGTAATAGATTGCACCGGACAGCAACGGGATTAAGATCACCAAGAGCAGCATGGTGCTTTTTGCCGAGCGCAGGTTCAGTGGTACGTCTTTAGTGTCAGTCTCGAGCAGTAAGCGCTGTTGTAATTCGTGCTGCTCAGCGTTGAACTGCGGCTCGGTCAGTCTTTTTTTACGACGGTCAGTTTCAAGTTTTTCAAGCTCTTCTT
>CAIYCP010000125.1 GCA_903924715.1 uncultured beta proteobacterium | reverse complement strand
TTGTACAAGAACCGATAAATACTCGATCGATCTTGATATCTTCAATCAGCGTATTGGGTTTCAGGCCCATGTACACCAAAGCACGTTCCATGCTTTCGCGACGCATGTCATCTTTTTCACGATCAGGATCGGGCACGCGTCCAGTAACGGGCAGTACCATTTCAGGCGATGTTCCCCAAGTAACCTGAGGCACAATTTGCCGCGCATCGATTTCAACAACGCGATCAAAGAATGCGCCTTCGTCTGAGTGCAACGTTTTCCAGTAAGACACCGCCGAATCCCACAGCGCGCCACTTGGTGCAAACGGACGTCCAACACAGTAATCAATGGTCTTTTGGTCGACCGCCACCATGCCCGAGCGTGCGCCAGCCTCGATGGCCATATTACAGAGGGTCATTCGACCTTCCATGGATAGACCGCGAATGGTGCTGCCCGCAAATTCAATGGCGTGCCCTGTACCACCCGCAGTACCAATTTGACCAATCACATACAAAATGACGTCTTTCGCAGTACAACCTATCGGCAGCGTACCTTCGACGCGAACCAACATATTTTTATTCTTTTTAGCCTGCAAGGTTTGCGTGGCCATGACATGCTCAACTTCTGAGGTGCCAATACCAAAGGCCAAGGCGCCAAAGGCACCGTGGGTACTGGTGTGCGAATCACCACAAACAACCGTCATACCTGGCAACGTGGCACCTTGCTCAGGGCCGATCACGTGAACGATGCCCTGCCGCAAATCGTTCATCTTAAATTCAATGACATTGTGTTTGACACAATTTGCATCGAGCGTGTCGACTTGCAGTTTCGAGATTGGATCTGTAATACCTTGTGCACGATCGCGCGCAACAGTCGGAACGTTGTGATCTGCCACGGCAAGATTGGCATTTAAGCGCCACAAGGGTCTTCCGGCTATATCAAGGCCTTCAAAAGCCTGCGGGCTCGTGACCTCGTGCAGCAAGTGACGATCGATATAAAGAATTGCGGTGCCATCAGGTTCTTCGTGAACCACATGGGCGTCCCAAAGCTTGTCGTATAGAGTTTTTTTCATGACGCTGGATCTGCCAAACACACGTTGTAAAAGGGTAGCCCTTGATTATGCCATAGCGGCACCGAGCCCTAGCCGCACTGAGCTCGGTGGCGTAAAGCGTGATCAATCAGAATAAGCGCGAGCAACGCCTCAGCAATTGGCGTCGCCCGTATTCCAACGCAGGGATCATGGCGCCCAAGTGTCTGAACCAGCACGGGTTCACCCGCACGGTTAATTGAACGCCGTTCGGTCCGGATGCTAGAGGTCGGTTTGATGGCTAAGCTAACCGTAATCGGTTGCCCTGTCGAAATGCCACCCAAAACCCCGCCAGCGTTATTCGTCAAAAACCCGTCTGGGGTGATTTCATCGCCATGTACTGAACCGCGTTGCTCGATGCTTTTAAAGCCCGCACCGATTTCTACGCCTTTGACCGCGTTTAAACCCATCATGGCATGGGCAATGTCGGCATCCAAACGATCGTAAATTGGCTCGCCCCACCCCGCGGGCAAACCTTCGGCAACCACCTCAATTCGAGCCCCCACCGAATCACCATCTCGACGGAGTTGATCCATGTAAGCCTCAAGTTCAGGCGTACTCTTGTCATTCGCAGCGTAAAACGGGTTATTGGGGACGTGATCCCAACTCACAAAAGGCATCGCGATTGGGCCGAGTTGGCTCATGTAACCGCGAACAGTCACGCCGAAATGTTCAGTCAGCCATTTTTTTGCGATCGCGCCAGCCGCAACGGTGGGTGCAGTGAGCCTCGCAGACGAGCGTCCGCCGCCCCGTGGATCACGCTCACCGTATTTATTGAAATACGTGAAGTCGGCATGTCCGGGCCTAAAGGTATCGGCAATGGCACTGTAATCTTTGCTACGGGCATCTGTGTTGCGTATCAACAATGCGATGGGCGTGCCTGTCGTTTTTCCTTCAAACACGCCAGACAAAATTTCAACTTGATCCGCCTCTTGACGCTGCGTGACATGACGGGATGTTCCAGGTCGACGGCGATCGAGCTCAATTTGAATATCCTGTTCAGACAGCAATAAACCTGGCGGACATCCGTCGACCACGCAGCCGATGGCCGGGCCATGAGATTCGCCAAAGTTTGTGACACAGAACAACGTACCGAGCGTATTACCAGACATGAGCGTCAAGGACCCAAAAATTTGACTTCAACAAGGGCACAGCAAACATTAAAACCCCATTATTGCATCAGGACGAGCAACTCACCTCTAAATGCGGGGCGCCAGCGAGCGGCGCGGCGGCATAAGCCTCTTGACCGGGTTGGGCCGCGTAAGGATCCGCCAGGAGGATCATCTGACGCTCGATCTCATCAAAATCGCCTTGTTGGGCCGCCTCAATCGCTTGCTGAGCGATGTGATTACGCAATACATACAGCGGATTGACTGCCAGCATGCCTTGGACTCGAGCTTGCCAATTTTCTAGGGCCTGGGTGCCCAAACGGGTGCGATAGCGCGCCAACCACGCTTGAGCAGCACTCGGGTCAATAAACAGATCGACGAAGGGTTTCAGATGCGCATTGACTGTCGCGCCGAGATCAAACTCGACCCGTTGCTCAGGAGCCTGTGTCAACCCGGGTGCATAGGCTAACTGCCGGAAGGTCAACGTAAAATCAGCATGACTCGCCTGCATCAGGCTCCACAGGTCGTCGATTAACGTTTCATCGCCTGCTTGCCAGGCACCTAAGCCAAGTTTTTGACTCATTCGCGTTTGCATTGCGGCCAAGAACGCCGGTTCAAATTCATCCAGCGCTGCCTTCAAGGGCGCGGCATCCGGCACGATTTCGTAAAGACTGTTGGCGAGTTGATAAAGATTCCAGTGTGCGACTGCAGGTTGAGCATGCCAGGCATAACGGCCACCGCTATCGGTATGGTTACAAATGTGCTTTGCATCAAAACCGTCCATGAAGCCGTATGGACCGTAATCAAGCGTTAGCCCCAAAATGGACATGTTGTCGGTGTTCATCACTCCGTGACAAAAACCCACCACTTGCCAATCCGCCATGAGCGTTGCGGTTCGTTGCACAACCGAACGCAGCAGTTGCACATAGGGTTCGTACTCAGCTGTAGTTGCCGCACTATTATTTTGACGGCACTCGGGATAAAACCGATCGATCACGTAGTCAGCCAAGGTTCGCAACAATTCGGGCCGCTTGCGTGCCGCCCAATGTTCAAATGAACCAAAGCGCACAAAACTGGGTGCCATTCGCGCGACCACTGCTGCCGTTTCAACGGTTTCACGCATGACCGGATTTCTTGCGGCAACCAGTGCTAAAGCACGAGTTGTCGGTATCCCTAAGCCCTGCATCGCGTGACTGGCCAGATACTCGCGGACCGACGAACGCAATACCGCTCGCCCATCGCCCATACGAGAGTAAGGCGTCATCCCTGCACCTTTGAGCTGGAGTTCAAACGTACCCGTTGGCCCTTGAATTTCGCCCAACAAATGCGCACGACCATCCCCGAGCTGTCCAGCCCACACGCCAAACTGATGCCCGCTATATACCGCAGCTAAAGTCTCGCCACCAGGCATCGCAGTGGTGCCACTGACCACATCCAAAAACGCCTGTGTGTTGAGCGCGTCTGAAGACAGGCCAATGAGCTCAGCTACCACGCTGCTCGCATGCACTAAACGAGGCTGATCGAGCGGTGTTGTAGGCAAACGCGTATAAAAATCCGTTGGTAACTTTGCAAAGGAGTTCGTTTTAGTCAGCGTGTCAAAACTAGAGAAAATGTTCATTTGATTTGATTGTTTTACTTTTGCGATTGATGATTCACGTCATCGGTTTGCATTGATTTTGCACGCTCTTGGGCTTTCTGAGCCTTCTCATTACGCTTTTCGACCTTTTTGGCAGCGACCACAATGCGTTTGGCCGGACGCACATAAAAAATCGAACTCATAAAGAAAATTGTCGCAAAAGTAATCTCGATCCATGCCATCAATATTGAGGGTCCCGGGGGGTCTGACACTACGCGCACGATGCCCTCCATCAGGTACAGAAGCACTAGCATCGAGGCCCACTGAATTGTATAGAGGCTGCCTTTCAGTACGCCGCGCACCGCAAATGCTAAGGGTAGCGCCTTTAAAAATAATAGAGTGCCCCCCGGCCTCAGTGGCGCGAGCCAGATTTCCCACAGCAAACAGAGCAAAAATAGCCCTAATAGACTTGCAGCCGCCATTCGCTGCAATGCAGCATTCAAAACAACGGGGGATGGAGTTGAGCTCTGGTTATCTAACATCGTGTCAGGGGTACTTTTTAAGCTTGGACGAATACTCTGTTGGATGCCCTCTTGGGGCCTACGCTGCTATTATCGCTTGCATACTGGGGATACGCATGCAGGATCGATTCAAGCAACCATTCACTCACGCAGTCTCTTGGATAAAAGTTGCCGAGCTGCGCCAAATCCTAAGCTTTGCCTTGGACCGTGCCGCCCAAGCACGCACGCTGCAGCTGTCTTCCAGCCTGACCTTCACGACCGTTCTGGCAACCGTGCCTCTGCTGGCCGTCGTCTTATCCTTATTCACCGCGTTTCCGCTATTTAAAGAGTTTAGCGACGCCCTCCAAGACTTTTTAACCAATAGTCTAATGCCCACAGCGATATCCGAAAATGTGATGTCCTATTTGAACGAATTCGCGTTACAAGCCTCGCGCCTGACCATCATTGGTGGCGGTGCTTTGCTGTTCACCGTCGTATCCTTGATCATGTCAGTCGAAGCCGCGTTGAACACGATATGGCGAGTCGATCGGCAACGCCGCTTTGCACACCGCGTAGTCGTGTACTGGGCCGTTATCACACTGGGTCCGGTCTTAGCCGGCGCCAGTCTCTATACAACAGCGCTGTTGGCACGAGAGTCGCTTGGTTTTTTGGCAGATCTACCCATCTTGCTTGAAGTGGCCTTCAAACTATCGCCACTTTTTTTGGGCGGCATCGGAATTGCCGCACTGTTTATCGTCGTTCCAAATACACGTGTGAACCGAGCCGACGCCCTGATCGGAGGACTGATCTCCGCCCTGATTCTAGAAACAATGAAAATCGGGTTTGCGTATTACATCGCGCAATTTTCAACCTATACCGTCGTCTATGGTGCCTTTGCCGCTTTACCTGTCTTTTTAATCTGGGTCTATTTGTGTTGGCTGGGTATTCTGGTCGGTGCCTTGGTTGCCGCAAATCTGCCACTTGTACGACTCGGCGAGTTTAACCAACGAGGCAGGCCGGGCGCTGCCTTGATGGATGCTCTGTCAATCCTCAAGTTATTAGGTGAGGCACGTGGCGCGCTTCCACCGGGCGCGAGCGTGCCCGAACTTATCAGACACTTGGGCTTACCACTCAGCATAATAGAGCGACGCCTAACAAGCTTGGCCGAAATGGGCCTAATCGCAGCGGCACCCGACTCGCAGACCGAACGCTGGCTTTTGGCGTGCGACCTCGAGCGGGCAACACTTGGCCCGTTAATGGACCAATTCGCGCTTGATCGCAATGCGATTAACCTTCGAGAACAACCTTTTTTGGCAAGCGCCCTCAGCGATTTAGTCCGGTACAAGACTGACCCCACGCTGATCGAAGTTTTAAGGCATCATGACAGCACGCTAACGCACCCCCTACAATCAAAGTACGTGAGCAGCAGCGCAGGAGACGATCATGTTAAAAGTCAGTGAAGTTTTAAAGGTAAAGGGAAACACCCTCTTTACCGCCACACCTGAAGCTTTGGTTTCGCACGCAATCGAAACGATGAGCGCGCACGATATTGGCTCGTTGGTGATCATGCAGCGCGGACAACTTGTGGGCATGCTGACGTTTCGCGAAATCATCCGACACTTAAATAGCAATCAGGGTGCTTTAGCAGACGTATCCATTGGTGAAATCATGGATCGAAAACCTGTGAGTGTGAGCCCCGACACCCTGGCCAATGAAGTGCAACAACTGATGTTGACGCATCACTCGCGTTACGTGCCCGTCATCGAGGGCGAGATGCTTTTGGGAGTGATCTCGTTTTACGACATGGCACAAGCGTTGGCTGCGGCTCAAAAATTTGAAAATTCTTTACTGAAGGCCTATATCCGAGACTGGCCAAACGAAACCGCACCCAACAAGAGTACGTAGGTCGTTTTTAAACAACGGCTGTTTAAATTATGCGCGGGGAAGTCGAGCCGCGCTTGGCCCAACCTCTTTCCAAGCTTGACGAATAAGTTCTGGATTGTTTTGTTTAAGCAAAGTTGAGTCTGACAACATACGTCGCCAAAGTCGAGAATTTGAACGCCCATTAAACAACCCGAGTAACGGCCTGACCACGATGCGTAAGGGTACTTGCAACGCAATCTGAACCGCGGCGTACTCGACCAACGCCTCTACAACTTCTAGCTCTGTTTTTAGGTTGAGCTGCGGCCACCAGGCTTGCGAAAGTCGAGACAAGACCGAGGGGTCGTGCCAAGGCGAACGCCCTAACATTACGACATCAAATTGTGGCAATACCTCCTCGCAATCATTCAAGGTCGTGAGCCCGCCGTTTAACACCACAATAGCCTCAGGAAAATCTTTTTTCAGCTGTGCAGCCTCGTCATAGCGCAAAGGGGGCACATCTCGGTTGTCTTTAGGTGACAAGCCTTTTAGAACAGCATTGCGGGCATGAACAATAAAGACGCGACAACCGGTGTCGTAAATTGCACCAACAAAGTCGCGTACAAAAGCATACGATTCATTCTTGTCTAGACCCAACCGATGTTTGACCGTCACCGGCACCCCCACGGCATCTTGCATGGCTTTCATGCAATCGGCAACCAAGCCCGGCTCTGCCATCAAACAGGCACCGAACGCACCTTTCTGAACCCGCTCTGAGGGACAGCCACAATTTAAATTAATCTCATCGTATCCCCATTGCACGCCCAATTTTGCAGCGGCAACCAGCGCCTCTGGTTCGCTGCCACCCAGCTGGAGTGCAACCGGATGCTCATGCCCATCAAAATCAAGATGCCGTGCGGCATCGCCATGCAATAAAGCACCTGTTGTAATCATTTCTGTGTACAAACGTGCCTTGGGCGCCAGCAGTCTATGAAAATAACGACAGTGGCGATCTGTCACGTCGATCATGGGGGCAACGCAAAGCCGCCAACTCTCGCGGGCGCTTGGTGCTAAAGACAATATTGTGTTGCTGGCACTGTGCATGTTCTAAAAAAGAGGCGGTTACAGCCAAGACCACCGCAATATCCGACGATTTTTACAAGAAAGCGTAGATTTTACGCTCGGGCCAACGCAAGAGAGTATTTCTGCGCATTCCGTTAAACTTATGCCTGTCGCGCGCGTTTTGCTCAACAGGCGTCGCAATCAATGTCTAGCCCTTAACTCCCTGTGATCTTTTATGGCCGTTTTCACCCCCGTC